>CAKZVB010000167.1 GCA_937922015.1 uncultured Granulosicoccaceae bacterium | reverse complement strand
GCGTAGCGAGAACGTGCCATGGCGAGGGCGTTTTTACGATCATTTGAGGCGCATAGTTGTTCATACGTAACGAAAATGATCGATAAAAACGCACCGTCAGGGCGCGTTCGCAGTAGCAGAGGTTCTGCCGCGCAGGCTCCTGGTATTCACTAAGTTTTTGCCGTATTTTTTTAATTGGAATGTCGCAAGAGGCCAAGTGAATTGATCCATGCTGAATATTTAATGTTCGGGGATGGCGGCACCATCCCCAATAATCCTGATCTGCCGGTTATGCTGGTGCAAGGTGCCCTGCCGCAGTACAACGCGGCGGCCATCTGCCGGCAATTCGAGAGCTGCGGCTGGGCCGGTACGTGGACCTATGTCGTCTTTGATTATCATCACTACCATCACGATGCCCATGAAGCGCTTTGTGTAGCTGCCGGTTGGGCCGATATTGTTCTGGGTGGTCCGGTTGTTGGTGAGAGCTTCAGGCTGGAAGCGGGTGATCTGATCGTGCTGCCAGCTGGTACTGGTCATTGTCTGGTGGCATCGAGTAGCGATTTTGCTATTTGCGGCTGCTATCCACCGGGACAGACAAACTATACGATTGTGCGGGGTCGAGATGGAGCATTGGCTCGCCACGGAGACTATATAGCTGCTGTGCCACTGCCTGAGACCGACCCGGTGTTTGGGGCCGATGGTCCGTTGCTGACCGGCTGGGGCATCCATCAGGCATGACGGATTGGTTGATATGCGGGCGCTGTTTTGCTGAGTACACCAGCAATTATTAACAGCACAGCAATTGCCAGTATCACCTTAAAATTAAGTCGAAAGCACTATTGTACAATTACGAGCCATACCGAGGACCGACCAGGTCCTCGGTTCTGATGGCACTCATACTTTCTATAGTTGAGTGCTATCCTGAGTTTCTTCTTTTTCGATTAATGTGACTATTTCCTCAATAAGCGCTGGACCATGATCACCATTTGTCATCACGACATATCCCGTACCCGATCTAGTCGCTGCCATTTGAGAATGAAAACCTGCCTGGTTCCCCGCATGTCCGAAATATACCTTATCACCTTGCTGCGAATTCATAAAACCTAAGCCATAGAATAGATCTTCAGTGCCAAATATAGGGCCGCTAACAGGAGTGATCATTTCTTCGACCGCGTCGCCTGTCAGTACTTTGTCTGATTGATTACGTAAAGCCAATTGAAGCTCAATTAAAAAATATGCCAGATCCTCCGGAGTGGTCCAAAGACCGGCGGCTGACATTTCCGGGTATCTGTTGTAATCGCCCATAATATTGAGTCCGTTCGTATCGTGTCCGGCACTCGCACTTGATAATTGTTCCTCTGTTAAGAGTTGATTAAAAGAGCTGCTCTTCATGCCCAGAGGTTCTAATACGGTTTCACGCAGTATGTCTTCAAATGGTTGTTGTGCCAGGTCAATGAGTGCTTGCTGCGCAACTATGTAGCCTCCGCCGGAATAGCTAAAAGTACTGCCAGGCGTATTGTCTACCTTGACAGCTGCGGAATTTGCTGGTGCCTGCCCGTTTAGTATTTCTACCAGCGAAGGTGTTTCTTCATCTTGTCGGTATCCCGCAAACCCATGCACTGTGGTCCCTGCAGTATGGCTTAGTAATCTTCGCAAATTCACTTTTTCCTCGGTCGTATGTATATTGTCTTCAACGGTCCAGGAAACCAGTTTGTTGTTAATATCCTCGTCTAAATCGATCATCCCGTTTTGTGACATCTTCATTGCTGCTACGGCGGCAACTGATTTACTCATGGATGCAGCTTGAAACAACGTATCTTTTGTTACTGGTGCCAGGGTGCTTTGGTTTTTGATCCCGAAAGCTAAAAGTTGGTCGATTTCATAATCTTTTATGATGGCAATGCTTACGCCGGGTACATTGTAGATTTCCAGCAAGCCCGGAATCTCGCTGAAATTGTTCACTGAATGGCCTGCCGGCGTATTCGATGAGTCCGAGGAGCAGGCGCTCAAGACTAAGATCGACAAAATCAATGAGAGTGAGCGGGTAAAACGATTATAAGCATTCATGTTATTCATCCTTGAGTTAGAAGTAAGTGAGAGGGCACTATACTCCGACACAGGTTAATTCAAGGTAAACGCAACTGCAGACAGCGGTCTTTCGCTTAGAATCAAAGAAAGCTGTTATGCGAATAGGATAGATTCCGAGGAAAAATCAAATTATGAATGATCAGGGTACTGACGAAAGAACTGGCACAGACAGCGAAGTTAGTGAAAGGCCGGATTTAGATGGTGAAGAGTATAGAGATTCTACGCACTACAAACCGCCGTCAACCAGCGAATACCTTAAAGTTCTGTTCTACAGCGTGATTGGGCTTTTCGCTGTTGTGCTGGTCCTTATTTTAATCACCGTTGTTCTTGGGTAGTCGTTCAAATATTTTATGCAAAGTTACATCGGCGCTATGAAACCGCTATTATTTGAGCATTGGGAGCTGATCGCCAATCACTACGGCAAGCTCGTAAAGGGAAAAACCCCTTTTTTGGAATGCTTGCCTTTTATAGGTGCAGTCTCGGTATGCGGTAGAAATGGAGAAGCTATTGAGCATTAGATTATTATCGTTAATTTTGTTGGTATTATTGGTAGCTTGTTCTGGATCTGATAAGCAAGTGGTTCAGGATTCAATAGAAACTAATGATCCGGTAGGTTGTGGGGCAGTGACCAGGTCCGGGACAACCGTCCAGGAGAGTATTTTGGGAACATGGAGAAATACCGAACGTTACCTGGTCAATCCAGGTGATTCCGTGGAGCGAATAATCACCTTTAATTCAGAGAACTCTTTTCAAAGTATCAGTACTATATACAACGGGTGTCCTTATGTTCAGAGCACTGACCCGAATGCCGGGTGTGATGGTTGGTATTCAATGGAAGAGGCTGAAAATGGTTACTTCACATATGAGTCAGGTACAATCACGCTATATTTCTCTGGTATGGAAGAAAAAATGACGATCCATAGTATTTCTCAAAACACGCTTTCAATATCTGTTGGTGCATCTTGTAATGTGAACTTTAGTCGCATGTAGAATATGTTACAGGTGAATATATATGGAACGCATATCAAGGGCGTGAATTTAAGGTTGGTATTGGCAGTTACAAGAAAATGCTTAACAAGCCTGTGTAGTGCGAAAAATACAAGCTGCCCGTTTTTTGGTGCTGCTTTCGTATCACTTCAGCGCAAAACGTGCGGTTTTTATTAGCTCCAGCCCGCGGTGTTTTGACCAAAAGTAAAGAAAATCCAGCCAGTATGAATATTTTGCGGTAGTCACGAATGTTGAAAGAAACCACAACTCTATATCGTCCTACCGGGCCACATGAATTAAAGCTGGTAGAGAAGTCTGGCGTTAAACGTTGGCCGCCACGGTTGCCTGGCCAGCCAATATTCTATCCAGTCACCAATGAGAAATACGCCGTAGAAATTGCGACTCGCTGGAACATCAAAGATAGTGGTGTTGGGTATGTAACCAGGTTTGAAGTCAAGTCGGAGTTTATGTCGCGTTACAAAATCGAGCAGGTTGGTGCAACACACCACACGGAGTGGTGGATTCCTGATGCAGATTTACCTGAATTAAACGACAACCTAATTGGAGTAATTGAGGTAATCGGCGAATATAAAAAACCATAATAAAGCGCTGCAGAACCGACAGTATGTGCGGTTTTTGCCTTGTGCGTTCGCTGGGGTGGCACTTTACCACAAGGCAAACTCCGCATACACTGCGGCTGCGCGTAGCGGTAGATAGACCAGGAGTATCAACACTGATGTATGTTTTAGGAAATTGGCCGTATTTCATGTCGATGCTGAAGCCGGGTCCTTTCGCAAGACATCCGGCGCTGCTGGATCCTGCCTTCTGTCGTATGCCTATAACGGCAGCCCCAGTAACTCCCCCGTCTGAGTGTTGTGGCTATTGAAACCCCTCGCTGGCGTTGCTATTTGTCGCTGAACGAGACGTTATTTTTCATAGGAGTATAGAGATGTTTTCGATAATTGTGCTCATACCTGTAGTCGTAGTTTGCGCACTTCTAGGTGTAGTTTGCCTTAAACTAGCCAGGTTACCTGTTAGCCTAATGTCGGTGTCTATTTTTACTGGTACAGGCGGTATAGTTGGAGTAGTTACTATTATTGTCTGGGGATTTATATTTTCCAATGCACAAGGGCAACTGGACACAGCAGCGAAGGTACTTGGCATGTTCATTACCGCAGGTGTCTTTGCTGTTATGGCAGGGATTTATGCTTCATCGCTGTATAAGAAATATAGCAGTACGATCAATGATCGCCTTCGGCTGGACCGATAAAAGCGTGGCTCCCCTACAACACAGCCTATTTTCAAGATACCATGAGTAACCTAACACATATGAACACTGTGGCGCTGCCATATAATGAGTACAATTTCAAAAATAGGAAGCATAGGGTATAACAAACGCTTGCTGCTGGATGGTGTGCCGGGTTTCGAACGTGTCATGTCGTTTTACTCCATGTACGGTAAATGCGCCAAAGCATACACCGCCGCTGATGCAGTAATTATATTAGTCAGTGAAAATGTATTCTGTTGACTGATTTCGTCCTAAAGTAAAAATTGAAAAAGTTTGATTGTGAGTAACTAAATAATGTCGGGGAATAACGCGAAGGATCTTGAGCACTTCAAGGCCAATGGCAATGTTTATGCTGATATCAAGCCGTTTCTGTATTTTTATGTACTGTTTTTTCTTGCATTTTTTGCTCTGGTTATAGCCGAAGAGATGGAATGGTCTGAAACAATATTAGGTTTCTCTGTTTTGAGCGCGTTTGGATGCATGATGGGGTACCTGTTTTTTCGCGATGGGACATTTTGTTTTGCAGCAGATCAGGACGGCTGGTATTTTCGAGAAAAAGGTCAAATGACATTGACCCAGGTGAAATGGAGTGATTGCCAGCCGCTGACAAAGCAGTCGCAAGCCCGGGGAGAAGGTGGAATTGTATTTGATATAACTCGAAGTCCAGCAATAGCTATATTAAACCCGAAAAACGCGAATGTCTCTATAAAAGACGACACTATCTCCATAGAATTCACCGGACTCATTCAATTTCAAGCTAAAAAAGTACGAGCGCTGGATGCTCTTCGCAGCGCTGCGATAGCGAGAAAAGAATAGTGACCGGACACCTGGATTAACATAAATTAATATCTAATAGAGATCACACCGGGCAAGCGGATGCGTGAAAGCTGCACGCTCAGTTCTGTTGAGACGACGATCACTGGTTGTAAGTGACGCACAATCCTGAAAGCGGTTTAATGCGTTGGCGGGTACAATACACGCACTGAGAAAAACATGACGAAAACTATTGGCGCTTGTCCAGGTCGATTTTCAGGTGTTTGAGGACAGGTGGGGGTCGCTGTTTCCTGAATGTGTGGCGTGACAGCGTTGCTTTTCGATTGACTGACGGGACTACTTACTAAGCGGGATGGTGATATGATGGCGGGACCTTTCGCTATTTTTACAACACGCTATGGTTTTCGGGCTTTTTAACAAACAACCAGTCATTGATCCTTCCTCATCTGAGTGGATTTTCAGCGCCTATGGCTGGGCGCTGCAGAATTTTGATGCTGACTTGTTCTATAACGATACCGTACTGGTGTGCCCGACTGATGAATTTTTTCCCGACAAGGTGCACAGCGTTCAGGGCATGGCGGAGTCGATCTTTGAGCGCGTGAAGGTCTATGCCGGCATCAGCCACTGGCCAACACTGGTACAGGATCAGAGTATGTGCCAGTTAACCGAGGCGCAACAGATTCGGATTCAGGGAGCATTGCGCGGGCCTGACGGTATTACTGATGAATCAGTTGGAGACAGTCAGCGACTGGTCATCCCTTATAACCCGCAGCAGATCAATAACCCCGAAGGTATGATTGCCACCTATGCCCATATTCTGTCGCATCACATGGGGAAGATGGCGAAAACTCCACCGCCCGGGGGCATCGATTACTGGCCGCAGGCTACCGAACTGTTGGCGGTATTTCTTGGGTTCGGGTTTATGTTTGCCAATAGTGCCTACAATTTCCGGGGAGGTTGCGGCAGTTGTTATAACCCTTATGCACAGCGTGATGCCTATCTTTCAGAAGCTGAGGCGACCTATACGTTGGCACTTTTCTGTCAGTTGAAAGGTATCCCCACTGCCGAAGTGACCCCTCATTTAAAAAAGTACCTGCGTGGTATTTACCGTCAATCGGTAAAAGAGATTTCAAACCAGGTGCCGCAGCTTGATCGCCTTAAGCAGATAGAGAACCTATAGAGGGACTGCCGCGCAACTGCCGGCCTGCAATATTCATGAGGCGTCAGGCGAACTTAGTTCTTGTACCTTTTTTAAAGTTTTAGCAGTGAATTTATAGCTAATACTAAAATTACAGACTGTCTATTGACATGGGACGCTGAGTCCTAATGAATAATACCGACTATAATTCAGGTTTTAGAACATAGTTAAGTATTCTATGGATTGCTGGCAGTTGTTAGGGCTTGAGCCGAATGTAGATGCGAAGACAATCAAGCTCGCATACTCAAGACTACTGAAAAGAACACGCCCTGATGAGGACCCTGAGGGTTTTCAAAGGCTGCGCGAGGCCTATGATGCGGCTCTTGCTGCTGCTCAGCCAGAATTTACCCGGAGTGTTGAAAATAGTTTCAATAAGGAAGTTAATCAGCCGGGAATGGGCGGATTCAAAGAGTCCCGCGAAGAACTTGAGGGGATTGCATTCGGCAGTGCAGAAACGGCAGAGACAGTATCCATCGCAAACGAACGGGATGATGTTGCCGTCGGTTTGGATGCGGATTGGTCTGATTTCATAGCAAGCGTTAAAACAATAGTGGCGCTGCCTGATATGGGAAATCGCAGGAAAGATTGGAAAGAGCTTCTAAAGTCCCCGATATTGGTGGATCTGCAGTATCGTAATATTGCAAGTGAGCGGATTTTCTGTCTTGTAGCAGATGCTTGTCTGGATAGAGAGCGCAGGTCAAAGGAAAAGGTAAATACCGATATCCTGGAATACCTGAACGAAGAGTTTCAATGGGAGACGGATAGAAACAGATTGTTAGCGCGTTTCGGGACAAAAAGGGCAGATGCGGTTTTTAATAAACTTGATGAAAAATCGGTCGATAAGAAGTTTTGGCTGGTTGGATGTGCCGGGTCGCTACGAAGTCTTTTGGTAATACTGTGTGGGTATTTTAGTATATCCTTTTTTGCTGTGGTGATGACGGCTGCTGTTTTCGCTACGATGCAACGACTATACGTAAGGCGATGGCAGGTTAGTCGGCAGGGATTCAGTAATGGTGGTGATATCGAGTTTCTAAACGGCAATAGATTTATTTATGTCGCCCTTGTTTATATCGCAATGTGTATTTCCGAGGCCCTTTTTTATAGTATCGGATGGGTGGTAAGGTTTGTTGTTAATCAGGGAGCCTGACAAAGGAAATTTCGACTTTTCAGTGCTACGGGCTCAGTGGTAATTCAGGATTTTGGAGGTAGGGCTGTGACTACTTCCCGGTAGTCCGGTATGAGTCATTACACCGCGAAGCAAATGTTTTATTTGCGGCTGTCTGATAGGTGGTTATTCCGGTCTGGACACCCGTGTGGTGTCGCGCCGTACAACGTTAACGTTAAAATATACTCTTGTAGCCAGGCTGGAATATGAACAGAAAAGAATATGAATCTGAGTGGTGCCTGCTTCAAAATGAGTTTGAGAGCTATGAAAAACACTCACTGTATTTAAAAATAGTTAGCATTCTTGCGTTACTTATGTCTGAAATTTCAGGGGTAACGAGTATAGCTATCGCGTTTATCCTGGTAGTTCTATGGTTACAGGATGCCATTTGGAAAACATTCCAATCCCGCCTGGAACCCAGGTTGTTTCAGCTGGAGAAATGTATCCGCGGTGAGGCTGTTGATACTGAGTTTCAATTCAATAGCGAATACCGGAAAATCAGTTTAAAAGGATTGGCTTTAGCCGGTGAATATGGTCGTCAGGCAATTCGACCTACTATTGCGTTTCCGCATGTGATCCTTATTCTAATATTTGCAGGTCAATATCTTACCCGGTAGGAATGGTCGTGGTTTGTCGTCAATGCTCTCGCTTTGAGTGTAACCACTCCTCTACTTTACATCCATATAGCCCCGTTCAATAGCCACTTCCATAGCATTGGCTGCGTCGACAACTTCTTTGTAGGATCTGCGCAATTGTGCGAGTCCATCAATCTGCTGGGGCGAAGGAAGCCCGTCTCTCTGTGAGGCTATCTCGAGCAGCGCTTTAATGTAGGCGGCCCGAACATCGGCGACCATAGACACCACCGGATGGATGCTCTCCATATCCAGCAGCTGAATCTCACTGTTGATTCGTTCCCTGTTTATCAGCTGTCTGTGCCGTTCAAGCGCCAACAGTATTCGGTTGTTATCGAGATCCATTGTATTTTGCTCCTGAGTTGTTAACGGCATTTTCTCCAGCCACTTTATTAGGGAAAAATA
This sequence comes from uncultured Granulosicoccaceae bacterium, assembly GCA_937922015.1. Taxonomy (GTDB): domain Bacteria; phylum Pseudomonadota; class Gammaproteobacteria; order Granulosicoccales; family Granulosicoccaceae. The sequence goes on along the minus strand of CAKZVB010000167.1, from coordinate 17,848 downwards.
ATAAAAGGCGACGGAAAATCTCCGGGGGTATTTCTATTAGCGACATCATGCCCTGATTTTTCATAAAATCGGAAAAATAGAACTGAACGTCAACAGCGTCCGCGAGGAATTGGCTAATTCAATCTTTGTTAAGTCTCGTTGATAAGAACGAAGGGCGGCGGCAGAAGTGCTTCACGTGCGCCGCCATAGTTGGCGTGAGCCTGCTGATCAACACCTATCCCATAAAAGCGTTAAATTAGCGTGAAGTTCGGCAGTGCAGCCTGATCAGCTTGCGGCAGGCCGGTTACCGGATTGCTTTCACTCTGAGGTTGAGTAAAAACGCGTGTCCACTTGCAGCCAGTTCGGTTCTAAGCCGCAGGAACCAGCGTGCCGGGCTGAGTGTCTTTCTTTAGTAGTGTGCTGACTACAATCAGGTTTAGAATGCCTGCTGCAGCAGCAGTTCCATATGCCATTGTGTGGCCGCCTGAGAAATCGTAGAGTGCTCCGCCAAGGTAGCCCCCGATAGCGTGGCCGAACCAGCCAAACATAGATATCAGACCAAATGCAAATGCACGCCTTGATGCGGGAACCATTACTTTTATGGTAATCAGCACCCCGGTCATAACACCTGCATAACCGAAGCCGTAAAAAACAGCATAAAGATAAAACGTGTCTATGGTTTCAACAAAGGTGAATCCGAAAACCATGACCGTCATCCATGCCGTTGCCGTCATATAGGCGGGTAGCGCACCTATTTTGTCGGCCAGTATGCCGAACAGCAATCGACCCGGTATTGCAACCAGAAGCATAGTGAACATAACGCCGCCGGCATCGGTGGCTGCAATTCCGCGATCCTGTATTAGCGGCATCAAATGCATCAAGGGTACTGACATACAGGTGCAACATAAGATGATTGCCACACACAGTGTAGCTATCACTGTGTTGACAGACTTAGTGGAGGTGTCGTCTGCGGAGTGGGTGCTGTTTGCTGTGTTGTCGGGGAAGGGTGGCTGCCGTAATAGCAGTGCCAACGGGATCAGCGTAAGCAACATAAATATGCCTGTTGCTGCAAATGCACCGCTGGCGCCAAACCTGACAATCAAAAAGGAAGAGATAAATGGAACTGCGCCCTGACCAAGCGCTTGTCCTGCGGTGGCGATACCGATGGCCATTCCAGCGCCTGCCGCAAACCAATTGCCCACAGCTGCAATGACCGGGGCAAAGATTGCCGCGGCACCAAAAAAACCGGCAATAAAAAACACCAGATAATACTGCCAGAGGACTGTTATAAAAGATGCCAGCAGGTAGCTTGTGCCTAAAATAATCGCACCGAACAGGACAACGGGTCGCGCGCCTATGCTATCCGCCAGGCGGCCGAAAATCAGACCGCCCAGTGCCAGACCTGAAATGCCGGAGAAATTGATGAAGGCAATGCTTCCCCGCGGCCAGCCAAATTGATCTTGCATGGGCACAATAAACGCTGACAAGCCATTAACAATAGAGCCCATTGCAATCGCGAGAATCAATGCGCATGCAAATACGATGACCCACCTATATGCCGCTTGCTGGTTCGCCATATCAATATTCTCCGTTATCGCCACCCGGTTTATCCCATAAAAGTTACTAAAAGTGTTGTCCCGATACATCAAATCGCTATTACACACACTACCTGATAACTGCACCGCGATATATTGCCTGAGTGTTGGCATTTCCGTCGGTGCCGGTGCAGTCGTCGGATGGCAAACGATTATGGTGTAATTCGCCAGATCAGGTGCAATAATACGTACATGGTGCGTAGCCGCATCTGGTTAATTTGAAGTGAGAGGTATCAGTAGTGGAATCCATGACCGCCCTGGAGACAGCACTGGCAGCCTGGCTGGCCTTTCTGGCTGAGCTGGGAGTTGATTTAAATCCCTACCTTCTGCCACCGGCAACAGATGCACAGATCGTTACTGTAGAGCAGGAAATCGGCTATCGCTTGCCGGAAGATCTAAGGGAGCTATATCAGATTGCCAACGGCCAGATGGATCAATTCGACAAGGAAATCGGGCCGACCGGGTGTGAGTCGGGTGCACCACGCTGGGCCCCGTTGTTTGGTAACTATGAGTTTTTACCGCTGCAGCAAGCGGTTGAAATGTGGCGGATCCAGAATGACATTTATGATGATCCCATGTTCAAAGAGGAAGACTTCTCCTGGGAGGTTCGCAACGGGGATCCGGTGGATAGCAAGGGGTGGAGTCGCACCTGGTTTGTATTTGCAGGCAGTCAGTCGAACCACTACTCGGTAGATACCCGTCCGCCACCGGCCGGTACGCCCGGTCAGGTGGTTGTCCACGGCAGTGATGAATCGCGGTTGCAAGTGGTTGCGACCTCGGTGACTGAGCTGATGCAACAGGCTGCACGTGAGCTTGATCCTTTTGATGAACCGCGCTACCACCGTTCCGGCTCTGACAACGATTGTCCGGAAACGATGTACTTTGATATGGACTGGCGTAATGAGTATCAGTCTATGCAGGAAATTCAGGCAGAGCAGGAAGCCTATGAGCGCAGCCACCAGGATTGGCTGGACCGCCACCCGCTATTTGTGCAGTGGCAGCAGAAGCAACTGGACTTGCGACAGCGGCGCAGCAAAGAATTTACCGACTGGCTGCGTGCACGTGGCTTTAATGATGAACAGAGCGGGCAAATAGTGAGTGCCAGCGCTGGAGATTCCATGGGGATGATGGGCGGGATGATGGGCGGTGCATTGGCGGCCGGGACAAGTGTGGTAGTGATGCCTGAGGAGGTATTGGCCGAATTGCAATCCGGTGAGGCTGAGGAGCAGGATAATTTGTATCTGATGCAAACTGTGGCTATGGGATTTGTCACAGGAGAGGCAGATGAATCACCGGCCACCATCATTCGTCGCAATGAGATTCGTTATCTGTACACCATCCTCATGATGAACCTAAACAGTTTACCGGACATGCAGGAGTATCCCGCCGTTCCGGTAGATGAGCAGATTCGCATGATTAGTCAGTTTCATCTGGAAAAACAGATGATTAGCCAAACGTTGTACAACGGTATAAGCGAACTGCTTGTTGAGCTGCAGTCTCTGCCACTGGACGATATCGGCTATATAGGTATGAAGGGTGGTTCAATCACAGCTGCCGAGCCGATCGTGGAAGTTTGTTTCGATGAGGCTTGTCGTGAAATATCTCTTCTGCCGTATCTTAGCCAGTGACCCGTTTTAAGCCGGACATTCCTGCTAAAACTCCACCGCCAGGATATTCTGAAGGACATCAGTGCAGGCAATGTCCGTCTTGTGTTTTGTGGTTTTCCGACTATGCCGGTCGTTCGACATAGATAAGTTCACCCGCACCGATGTATTCACCTCCACCGAGCCTGCCAAGCGGATCGACCTCGACAGCGTTAACACACATACGGCCTTTTGCGTCTTTACCGGTGACGGCATCATCAACATAAAGGTGTTTAAGGGCGGCAAATATAATAGCTTGTTCTTTAATCATATGAATAGAATCTAATTCGCACGCATAGGCAATCCGACAGTCGGCCAGTCGGGGCAGCTCGGAGCCCGGCATGTCGGTGAGTTTAAGGCCGAGCATGTCTATTTCAGACTCATTGCGCGGCATAGTCGCTGATGATTTTGTCATTGGCTCTGCCATTTCACGGTGAGCGATATGCAACACAAACTCTTTTTTCGATTCGATGTTAGCGCGTGTGTCTTTTATGGAGCCATCCGGTGCAAGACCAATCGATAACATGATCATCGGTGGGTCGCTCGCCAGTCCATTGAAGTAGGAAAACGGTGCGAGGTTGTAGCTTTTATCTTCGTTTTCAGTCAGCACCCATGCCACCGGGCGTGGAATGATGGTTTGTGTCATCAAGGCGTATGCCTGGATCGTTGATAGCGTGGACATATCGATATGCATGGATTTTTGCAACTGTTCCGGTTGGAATTATTTAGCTGTTGTCGATAGCTTATGCTACCACTGTTCGGCAGTAATTCATTGTATAAAACGTTGCTGATTTCTCAGCTTAAGTGACATCTGTGGAAACACCATGTTTGTTATGGTGACAGATGAAAATTAACGATATGTCATTGTAAAAAGCTCCAAACCCGTGATTCACGTGTTTTTTTGTAAAATACAGTGTGTCTATTCACCGTCAGACAAACCTTATTTACATAAACCTGATGCGGGATCGCTTACCTGTGTTTCCAGGCTGCTGCCCCTTTGCAACGGGGCGGGTTTCGCATTATTCTTGTGGCCGCTTTCCTAAATAATCGGGAGTGTCAGATGAAAAAAAATGTCTTCAGAAAACACATGGCGATACAGCATTTGCTTTTCTGTGCAATAGTGAGTTGGTGCGTGGCGTCCGTGGTTAATGCCTCGGAGCCAGATGGTTCACCCATGAAACCTGCACAAAGCACTGATCGTCACAGGCAGGTCCATAATCATACGTTAGTAAACTCCGCTGTTTCTCAATTTGAACTTGGATTGAAGTTTGAGTATGGGCGGGGTGTTGATCAAGATGATTCAAAGGCAGTATTCTGGTATGAAAGGTCAGCCGCTCAAGGTAATTCTAATGCTCAATATCGGCTGGCGGTGCTGGTTGATAATGGTTGGGGGCACCCGGTTGACAAGACGAAAGCATTTAGCTTGTATAGAGCTGCTGCGGAGAGAGGGCACGAACTGGCTCAGCACGATCTTGCAATTATGTACTTTCAGGGGGCCACGGGTGACAGAGATGTAGTGCAAGCCTATATGTGGCTTAAAATAGCTAATTTGAGCGGTAATCAACTCATGCATAAACACTTGAGTATGGTCAGCCGGGAAATGTCAGCCGATCAAATAAAAGTTGCTGAGTCTCTTGCGAAAAGCTGGGTGGGGTACCCGGGCATATGATGGCTTACGTTATGTGGCTATGGTTGCAGGTGTTGTTCCCGGTGAAATTAATAATGCGGCAGGTAGTGCTGGCTAAATATTTATAATGCCAACGCACTGAAAGTGCGCTCACAAACATTCGCTTACCTGATTTGCTACCTGATCCGCTCGGGCCAGGGCGCCTTCGATCAAGCCGGGACTGACTGATGAGGTTTCTGAGGCGGTAAACCAGAGTTTGTTATTGCACCAGCCCTTGCGCGCCAGTTCACTGATCACTGACGGATGATTGGCGGGTCCTGTAAGGTCTGCGTCGGTGGTAATGAGCGTTTCAAACGCCCAGTCTTTGATAACGATCTGTGTTGGAGCTGGTGCATCATGTCCAAAGCATCTTACTAATTGCTGTTCTATTGAGGCTAACAGTGACTCTTTATCTGCGCGATGTTCTGCGGGTACGCCAACGAAACCAAATAACGCCGCAGGGAAACCGTCCGGCCCGCAGTGATCGTGTATCTCGACCATTGGACCAACCTGACTGGCAACCCTGCCGGACAGGCCTTGTTCGCGCCAGAACGCCGTTTTGTAGAACATCACTACCTTGGCCTGTGGTGCCATCCACGTGGGGGTTTGCTGCAATATCGGCAGAACATCTTTTAATTCCTCCTGCAGTGAAGGTTTTTCAACATCACCGGACGTCTGCAGTAGGGGGATTGCGACCCTTGGTGGTGTAGCAATAATCAGATGATCTGCTTCAAACTGTGTAGTGACGCCGGTGTCAGTGATGTTGAGGAAAAATCTGTCGTTGCTCCGGTAACACGCCGTAACCGTCTTGTTTAGCTGGATGATGTCTTTAAGCGATCTTGATAATCTGTTTATGATCGCATTGGTACCGCCGTTGATGCGAACCATACCGTGTTGGCCTGGCAGGAATTGTGGCGCAGCCGCCTGTTGTGGGTGGCGGTCTATTAACGCGTCGCCTTTGTCGAATTGTGGATAGGTTTTCAATGCCAGTTCGTTCAGCCACGATTCGACCACCGGTTGAGCGTAAGGCCAAACCCAGCTTGGGCCAAGGTCCTGTTGGGTATTACTGTCGGGTGAGGCGGGCTGGATGCGGCCTCCGGTAACAGTGTTTGCCTCCAGCAATGTAACGGGGATGTCTTGCCGGTGCAGGCGATAAGCGACTGCCATGCCGCTAAGCCCGGCGCCGATAATTGTGACCATGTGATTGACTCAGATAAACATTAAATGGAGTAGTCTACCTGATTAAAAATCAGCGGTTATGAAGATAGTTGGATTTTTTCGGTAATTTATAGAGTGTTACCGTGTGCGTAATCAGCTTAGCCCGCCAGCAATGTTCACCAGGCGACCGGCGACTCGTTATTGATAACGTTGCTGTGAATTTATGGTGAGTGCTGAAATGACGGGCCGTCTATTTGACGCCAGAGCCAATAGCGCTTCACACGATCCCCTTCGGCACGTGGCGGGCCACGTGACTCAGTCGATAGGGCGACCTGTTAAGCGATACTGACTCTGGTCGTCGAGCCCTCATGAATAATTCAGGTCACAGGATTGCGATGATGTGCCGGATCTATCCAGGCCAGGAATCTAACGGGCCGCTTCTTCGAATTATCATTGTCAATGCTTCTTCACTCTGATGGACCAATACGGTTTCCCTGCCGATATACATTGGCGTTTGAGTAATTCCGTGTTCTTGTAGCTGCGTTTGTATATCTGCTGGAAGCGTGAAACTTCCATCGTCCTGTAGCGTGCAGTCAATATCGACAAGTAAATCTACGTCAGATGTGTTTGAGGCGAGGTTTATATTGCTGTAGAAATTGATCCGCGCAGCGGGGTCGTTGCCCGGTTCCCATGTAAATGTACTGTCGATGTCAAAATCTTCGTTGGAGGGACCTGTGGGTGTGATAGTGCTGGTGAGCACGAACGGTTCAATATCTGGAATAGGGACGGCAGTAGCGGCTGGAAAATCAGCACCCGGAAGGTCAACCATAAGTCCTTTTGAAGTGGCCTCTGTTGTGGCGATTATAGTTCGATAAAATGTTTGAGCGTCGATCGATACTTCGCCGATGCTACCGGAAGGACCTCTGAAAGTTATTACCTCACCTGCGCTTATTAAAGAGGATGATTCCAGCGCCTGTTCGAGTTCCGTTGCTTGATTGAGTGACTCATCGCCAATGTATACATCACAAGTATCAGTAGAGAGCTTTCTATTGGCGAGATCTGCGTCGATTTCCGATGTGGATACCGGCGAATCAAAGCTCCTGAACGCAGCGGTTACCAGTGGTGAGAAATTCACATCATTGTCTTCAATTGTTATTGCGCCAAATTGCGAGATTGTGCCCGGCAATGTGCTGACAAGAGTGTTGTTCGAACTGCACCCGACAAATGCACTTGAAAGAGCAAATGTCAGAAGTGTTTTTGAGGGACTGTATTTCATGCTGATTTACCTTGTTGATAAATGGAGAGTTGCAACCAATCCTTTAGTTTTAAAATCTTAATCCGGCAGCATAGACTGACACTGACGTTGCAGAGCGATGCAGTTCACGACCCGAAAGACCGGTTTTGAAGCGCAGGCTCATTTATTGATATTTATCACAAGTACCAGGTACAGAACCAACGATTGCGGGATTGAAATGAGATACAAATCATATTCATTTTGTTGTAGGTCATTCCTGTCATTCCTGTCATTCCTGTCATTCCTGTCATTCGCTTGTTACTGGCTGATGCGGGTGATGTTAATGGCTAGAAAACTGCTGGCTTACTTTCAGCCTGTGACAAATAAAAGCTGTTTTGGTCAGTAGGGGGAAAAGTTGATGCTACGTACTACAGCAGCTTTTTTTCTTCAAGTACTGTGCGTGCCACTCTGAAGCACTCCAGTGATTGCGGTACGCCACAGTAGATGCCAATGACATGAATAATAGCGCGGATCTCTTCAACGCTCACACCATTGTTAATGGCGCCGCGCAGATGAATTTCCCACTCCTGCATTTTACCTAATGCACCGATCATGGAAAGATTCATCATAGAGCGGGTTTTGGGGTCTATGGTCTCATCTCCCCAGCCAAACCCCCAGCACCATTCGGTCATGGCTTCCTGAAACGGGCGTGTGAAATCATCGGCCGCCGCAAGGTTTTTTTCTACATAGTCAGCGCCGAGGGTTGCTTTACGCCGGGTCAGGCCTCGCTCGAAAAGATCGTTATCCACTGTGATGTCCTTGTTGTTGGTAATGAATGTTTGCAGGGTCTATAGGTTGCAATTCCCCGCACGGTGAATGTTGGCTTCATATACAAAGATACGTTGAATTATTTTGTGGTCTCTCAATACTCAATTTCAGGCATGGTCACAACAATATTGCCGCTGTGTTGTTTATCGATGAATGCTTGTTGTGCCTGGTGGAGGTCCTTGAGTGGATAGCTGGCGGCGACCACAGGCTTTATTTCGCCTTGTTCAATATAAGTAATAAGGTTGGTAAATACATCCGGTGCAATAACTGTCGACCCGGTGAAGGTGAGATCGCGTAGATAAAAAGTGCGCAGATCAAATTGAACAATCGGACCGGCAATGGCACCGGAACAGGTATAGCGACCACCGCGCTCAAGGGTATCTATGAGTTGACCGAAAGCAGAACCACCGACAATATCTGCAACCACTGATACGCTGTCTTTTCCTATAGCCTGTTGTAAGGCGGCTTTGATATCCGGTGGGTTTCTTGGCAGAAGTGCATCTGCCCCAAGAGGTTCTAGTTGCGGGTGTTTATGTTCTGACGCCAGTCCAACAACCGTCGCACCCCGTCGTTTTGCCAGCTGAATCAGCGCCGAGCCCACGCCTCCGGATGCGCCGCTGATAAGCACTGTATCGCCTTTGACTACATTGGCGCGGGAGAGCATGCCTTCGGCAGTGCTGTAGGAGCAAGAGAAGGTCGCAAGCTCGATATCAGACAGGCTGCTGTTGATCACACCGACGTTTCGATAGTCTATGGTGGTAAATTGCGCGTAGCCACCATCGCATTCCGATCCGAAATACCCTGTTTTGTCTTTGTTTAAGGGATCGTTCCAGTCACGTAGCCAGTTGTTGGTGATAACACGTTTACCGATTAGGGTCTTGTCTGCAAGGCTGCCAACAGCCACCACGGTACCCGCTGCATCAGCGCCCTGAATTCTCGGAAAGATTATCGGCGAGCCGCCCCAGGCTGGATCGTTGTCATCAACTTCCGTATAGGCGTCGCCGGTAGTCGGCTCGCTTACCGCTTTGGAGTACCAACCTGAGCGTGTATTCACATCAGTATTATTCAGACCACACGCACCGACTTGTATCAATACTTCGTGCTCGTCAGGTTCTGGAGTTGGCCAGTCCCGCCGGTATACCAGTTGATCAAGTCCACCGTGACCGGTGAGTACTACTGCATGCATTGTTTTTGGTATGTTTATCACTGATGGCCTTTATGTAAAAATAATTGGTGAGTGTATGAGATTGCGTAGTAACGGACTCTGCGGGTCAGGAGCCGTCCGAGAGCCAGAATTAACTGCTGGAGCAGTCTTTTCGCCAGCTATTACGATCAATCTCGTTAACAAAAACAACGATTCTAATCCATTGTTCAGAAATAAGCGGTCGAATTTAGACGATGTATCAGAATCGAGTATTAGTGGCGTGCTAGCCGAATCAGTCAGCGACGGCCGCTAAAACGTGGAATAGCCCGGGAAAGTGCTAATTCTTTGCGTCTGCCCGTGACGAGTGTACTGCTTAACCTTGTGTGTTTTTCTGTTTACAGAGAATAAATTTGCAGAAAACGGACATTGGCAGTGTGGCTGAATAGAGCTGTATTGAATTTTCAATTCAATTACGGTTATAGTGAGGATAATCTCGAAAAGGATTCGAAATGGAATGGAAAGGGAGACTCAAGCAGAATTTGCTTGATTTCGTTGCCCGTATAGGATGCGTGGTAGTAATTACTACCGCTGTTGGGTGTGCTACACAAAGTAAAGAAGCAGCCATTGCGCTATCAGCAAACGCGCCAGGAGGGCGCGATGCCAATCGCCTTTTGATTGTTGATTGTCTGCTTCCCGGGCAGCTGAGATCTCTTGGGAAGTCAATGACTTTCATGACGCCCAGGCGACCACTGAAGACATCAGCATCGGAGTGTGAAATTCGCGGTGGTGAGTACGTCGCCTACGACCGTGCAAATTTTTCCACCTCGCTAAAAATCTGGTTGCCAAAGGCCAAGGCCGGAGACGCTGAGGCGCAGACCTTTGTTGGCGAAATTTTCGAGAAAGGTCTTGGCCAATTATCGGATCCGCAGGCTGCAGCTGACTGGTATCTTAAAGCCGCCGGGCAGGGCAACACCCGGGCTCAGATCAATCTTGGATATCTCTATGAAAGTGGATTGGGCGTAGAGAGAAATCTTGTTACGGCGATGAACTACTATCGTGCCGCAGCCGGTTTTGACGACAGTAACCTTGAGTATGTTACCTCGCTGGAAGTTGCATCGCGCAAAGCGCGTGAGCAAAAAGCGGTGGATATGGAAAAAGAAATTGCCGTGCTGCAGGCGGCTAACGCGAAGTTGTTATCGCAGCGGGAGAAATTCGACCAACAGCAAGCCAGATTAAAAAACCTCGAAAGAGAGATCGATGAGAAACGGGTGCAAATCACGTCACTGGTGTCGCAACGCCGATCTGACACCAGCCCCTCTGTTGGCCAGTCAGTTCAGACAGAGTCGGTGGCCGGTCTTGTTACAGAAATAGCAGACCTTGATTCAAGACTTAAGGCCTCGCAAAAACAAAATGGAACATTGCTCGAACAATTAACTCGCCAACAGGAAATAACCAGTTCGCTGCGAAAGCAGGTGGCTGAGTCGGATAGCGAGCTAAGCCAGGCACGATCACAATTGGTGACTCAAGTACAACGGGTTACCGCCATAGAAAGCAGGCTGCAGGCTGACGAGGAAACAAAAGAGGTTAAGCAACAGTTAACTGAGGAATTATCAATTGTGCGCGCAGACGTGCTTGATAAGAAAAAGTTAATTACCGTCCTGCGCCAACGACAAACTGAGGAGTCTCGGCGGCAGGACACATTGCTACTCGAAGCCGAGCAAAAAGAAAACACGTTAAAAGCCGCACTGGATGATGCGCGTGAAAGAATCGAGAAACTCAACAAAATTGTCAGCGATAAGGAAATCGCCTACCAGCAACAACTCGCACAGGTGCGCGAAATTGAATCAGAAAGCGCAACCAGGCTATTGCGTAAGCAGCGGGAGATCTCCGATCTACAGAAGCGTGTAAGTCAATTGCAGGCGATGGATGTTGTCAACCAAACAGCGATCAATGATGCGAACCAGCAAATTACCAGACTGACCAACGAGGTTGTGGTTCAGCGTGCCGAAGTCATGGATAAGATCGATATAACAAAGAAAGCTGAATTGGCCGCAATAGAATTGGCTGAACTTGAGGATCAGTTGGCCGAACAAAAACAACTCAGTAATACCCAGCAGTCGAAGATAGAAAGCCTGGAAAGGGATGTAGCAAATCAACGTGCGACACTTCCCAGAGCGGAGTCGGTTGAAAGAGTAGCAACGTCAGTCGTTAGCGGACCCATGATTGAAATTATTGAACCGCCGGTAACCGTTCTGCGCGGCGCGTTCGCAATTCCAGTGCCCACAACAACCAATACGCTGGAGTTGATAGGCAAAGTGACACCGGCCGATCAGGTGATTTCGTTCAAAGTTAACGGAAGCCGGCGGGATATCAACAACAGCGGAGTCTTCACCTATGACGCGGATATCCAGAACACCACGCAGTTGACACTGACTGCTGTAGATGATCAGGGGGAACGCGCTGAGCTTAAGTTATCTTTAGTCGGTGAAGCTATTGCTCAGGCAAGAGCACCTGCGGTAGTTAGTGGTACTAACAGGGGTGCCGCGAAGAAGATTCCGGTCGGCGATATAGATGGTATTGAATTTGGCAAATACCATGCGCTGATTATTGGTAATCAAAATTATGATCAATTTAGCGATTTGCGTACATCGATCAACGATGTACTGGAGATTGAACGCGTATTAAGAAAGAAATACGGCTTTGCCACGGAATTGCTGCAGAACGCCAGCCGCTATCAGATTCTGGCCGCGCTAAACCGAAAAAGAGATGAGCTGACCGAAGACGATAATCTTTTGATTTACTTCGCCGGTCATGGTGAATTAGCTGATGGAAAAGGCTATTGGCTGCCAGTGGATTCTGAACCTGACAGTACCGACAACTGGATTTCCAGTTTATCGATAACGGATCTGGTGGATTCCATGAGCGCCAAACATGTAATGATTGTTGCGGATTCCTGCTATTCCGGGACGCTTTCAAGAACCTCGGTTCCCAGGCTTAGAAAAGAGTTACCCGCAGAGCAAAAGCTACAGTGGTATGAAAACGTCTCCAGGTCAAAGGTTCGCACCGTGTTGACCTCTGGTGGCGTAAGGCCCGTCATTGACGGTTTGCAAGGCTCCAGACACTCAATATTTGCTGAAGCATTTATTGACGAGTTGGCATCGGGAAGTGGTGTTGTAGAAGCTTATACGCTTTTTCTCAATGTACAAGAGCGAGTGATCAAGTCTGCCAGTTCTATTGGGATGGTACAGGATCCTCGATACTCACCGATTCAGTTTGCCGGACATGAGTCCGGGGAATTTCTGTTTGTAGGAAGTGGTGGTTAATAAAGAGAATTAAAATCGTTGAATTAAATTGTTGTCAATAATAAAAATCGGGGAAGATTTGTATGTTTGTTTTAAACAGCATTGAGATGAATAAAATGGATTGTCTGGAAACCAATGACCAAACCAGTCGGGTACTGAAGAAATGTGGCCTGGCATTGTTGATAACAGGTATGTTGACTGCCGGAAACTCGTTTGCGCAGGAGGATACGTTTGTACCGACAAACAACCTGGGGCGCGTAGAGGGCACGGAGTTGCAGCGTAGAACAGGCAATGCAGTACAGGCAGTTTGTGGTGGGTTCTTAAACAACGGTGTTGACGAAACCAGAGATGATGTAGCGTTACAACAGAATCTATTCGCCGCTTGTGGCGCCATGGTACATACCAATAATCGCTTGCAGGACAACGGTGGACCCACGGCGCTTGATATCGGCCTGACAGCCGCGGATCTGAATTCTGCACTGCAAAATGTCGCCGGTGAGGAAATAGCGGCAGCAGGATCGCTTGCGACGGAGTCTGCCTATAATCAAACCGATCTGGTTTCAACCCGTTTTGCAGCGATTTTGTCACAGATCAATAGACTGCAGGTCAGTGCGCTTAATCTGAATGGTACGGGTGGATTGTTAATGGCAAAACAATTTCGATCCGACGCCGTGGGTGGCAACGCCGGAAGTGAGGAGTCGGGTAGCGGGCTTGCAAGTGAAATTCCATTGGGCGCCTACGTAAACGTGAGTGGCGGCATCGCTGATAGAAGCGTTACTGACGGGGAAGATGGTTTTGATGGTTCTGCCAGTAGCGTGGTTGTAGGGGCAGACTACCGCGTGGGGGCATCGTCTATTATTGGTGCTGCACTCGGTTATGAAGCTGCAAATGTTGACTTCACAGTGAATACAAATGTTTCGGGTGGTAGCTTTGACTCGGAACAGACCAATCTGTCGGCCTATTTGTTGACGTTTGAAGGCAATAGCTATATTGATATGGTCGCAAGTTTCAGTGCCGGCTCTTATGATCTTGAACGGCAGGTTGTCATTCCCAATCTTCTGGCCGGAACTGATGATTTTCTGATCAATAGTACTGCGTTGGGAAATCCCGATAGTTCGTCACTGCGTCTGAGCTTTGGAGGTGGTCGGGAATTTGTCCAGGATAAAATAACTTATGCGCCATTTGGCCGGATATCGTTGTTAAATCTAACCATAGACGGCTATGAAGAAACAGGTGCTCAGGAATTGGATTTGCGTGTGGAAGAGCAACAAATCGATTCACTTGCTTTGGGGGTTGGTGCACGAGTTGTGTATACAATTTCGACCAGTCGCGCTGTCGTGTTGCCGCAGTTGACTGTTGAGTGGCATCATGAATTCAAGGATGATGAACGCCAGATAATTTCTACGTATGTGCATGATCCTCGTGAGATTCCACTGACACTGATAACTGATGCGCCGGATCGTGACTACTTTACAATCGGCCTGGGGGTTTCATCTGTGTTTTCGAGCGGGCTGCAAATGTACGCCGACGTGAAGTCGGTTGTTGGATTAGAAAATATCACCCAAAGTGCCCTCGGTGCCGGGTTCAGGTATGAATTCTAATGAATCGACTTTAACAATTTGCCTGATACCGCAATTCCTCATTGATTGCATAAGTTGGCTATTGATATGACTAATGGTGTATTAAAAAAATCTATTTTGCTTTTCTGGATACTATGCATTGGTCTGTCGGTCCCGGCTGTTTTGGTTGCCGCTGACAACGAGGAGAGTCGGGGACTCATTAAGCGTAAGGTTCTGGTTGCCGAAACCGTTGAAGGCGACTCTATAGAACTTTATCGAGGCAGCTATGCGCTGTTGATAGGAGCAAGTAAATACAGCGAATGGTCGCATCTTCCCAGTATCCAGGGTGAGCTTGATGCTGTTGAGCGGGCACTAGCCAGTACCGGGTTTGAAGTGCAGCGGTTGGTTGATCCCGATGCTGATAGGTTAAAGCGAGGTGTACAGGATTTTATCAATGCATTTGGCTATGAGCCTGAGAACAGGTTGTTGATCTATTTTTCCGGCCATGGTTATACAGTCGGGGAAAAGGGTTTTTTGTTGCCTGTTGACATACCTTTGCCGGAAGAACTACAGGAATTCCGGCGCAGGGCACTGCCGATGACTCAGGTGCTGGCCTGGGCTAAAGATATCGAAGCCAAACACGCGCTGTTCGTTTTTGACAGTTGTTTCTCAGGTAGTGTGTTTAAGAGCAAGAACATGCCTTCTGCTGCTGAGCGATATGTGAGAAAGGCCACTTCTATGCCCGTGCGGCAGTTCATTACCGCAGGCAGCGCAAACGAAGAGGTGCCGGCCAAAAGCACATTCACGCCTGCTTTTGTTGCAGCTATTATGGGTGAAGGTGATTTGAACGAGGACGGTTATATAACCGGATCCGAGCTGGGTGTTCATTTGGCTCAGACCGTCCCCCGATTTGTAGACCAAACTCCGCAGTACGGAAAAATTCGTGAGTATGGATTGTCGCGAGGGGATTTTGTATTTTTTAATCCTTCGGCTGCAGGGTCATCTGACGAAAACGGTTCTGAGCTGGTAGATTCGTCGAATAGCGGTCAAGTGATCAAGCCACTGCCTGACAGTACGCTGGATGCAATGATGTGGCAGAGCGCGGAAAGAGGTAATAGTTTATCAGATTATCTGGCCTACCTGGATAAGTACCCGGGGGGGCTTTTTAAAGGTCTTGCTGATGCTCGAGTGGCGGGTCTTCAGAAAAGTATACCGCTTGAAACTCCCGGTCGGCGTGTAGAGTTACCGTTTGAGCCGGAGATGGTGGCGATACGCGCCGGATCATTCGCAATGGGATCAAGTGTCGGCAGAGATGCAGAAAAACCGGTGCATATTGTGAATATTGAGGCCTTTGAAATTGGCAGGTTCGAGGTTACTTTTGCACAGTTTGATGCCTATACCGATGCAATAGCGTCAGAGCAGATTGAAGACAATGGTTGGGGCAGGGGAGAAAAACCGGTTGTGAATGTGAGTTGGAAGACTATTCAGGATTATATCGTCTGGCTTAATACAAAAAGCAACAAGGCGTATCGGCTGCCAACAGAAGCGGAGTGGGAATACGTGAGTCGTGCAGGCAATCATACTGTTTATTCGTTCGGCGATGACGAGTCTCAATTATGTAAATATGCCAACATTGCAGATGACAATAAGGTTTGCTCCGATGGTCAGAAATTTACGGCTAATGTCGGTAAATTTGAGCCAAATGAGTGGGGAGTATTTGACATGCATGGCAATGTGCGGGAATGGGTTAATGATTGCTGGCATCCTGATTACATCGGCGCTCCGGTTAATGGCAGGGCCTGGACAAGAGCTGGCAATTGTGACAAGAGAGTGGTTCGCGGTGGCTCGTGGTATAGCCTTCCAAACATGCAAAGGTCATCGGTAAGGAATAAGCTGAGCATTAGTAGCAAGGGTAATGGAACCGGGTTTCGTCTTGCAAGATCGCTCTAGGAGCCTGCGCGGCAGAACCTCTGCTACTTGGCAACGCGTCCTGACGGTGCGCCCGATGCGATGGTAATTTCGATCATTTTCGGGGCAATTTAATAACGATGCGCCTCAAATGATCGTACCATCGTGCATAAGACAAGGGCCCTCGCCATGACACGTTCTCGCTACGCAGACTTCTACCGAGCAGACTCCTGGCCCGCAATACAACTATTTGATCACCGGACGATCGGCAGCAATAGCATGATGTTCTCTTTCAAAGATCGGGAATGTCGATTATTGGTTTAATCGCACATTTTGTATTATCCCGAGGAAAGGTAGTCGAATAGAGCTTATTTGGGCTAAGTAGTGCCACCATTTGATCGTCATAGCCGGTACAAAGAGAGCGGTTACTCGATAAATCAAGGTTGTTCGCGAAGTCGGCGTAATGCTTCTCACGCAGGACGTTGTCCAGTTTTACGACTGAATCATCCTGATATTCGAGAAACATATTCTTAAGCCGACCGACAGGAGAATAGTAGTATGAAAATCCGACCCCGACTGTACTGTCTATTTTGATTTTCTGTGTATCGTCGAGGGTGCTTGTCAGGTCTCTTATAGCTCGCGGTCGCATGTATTTATTCTTGTTGGTTTGCCTTGGCTCATCGACAAGAGTCTGGTAGGTGGTTTGAGACTCGGAGGTGGAGTACCTTTTCACTCTGTTGTTACCGTAGTCACGTCCTTCCTTGTCATCCTGGACAGTAAGATTGCCAATAACTGTCTCGTAGCCTTTGAAGGCCGTGTCAATGAAATCCTGGTTTCCGGTATTATAGATTTCTGTACGGTATGCGGCGTTACGGCTCTCAATTATTCGCTGTTCCCACAGGGCTGCGGTATCAGTAATTCTGAATATCAGGTAACAAATAGAAAGTAGAATCGGTGCTGTTAACATCAGCTCAAGTGATGCCAGCCCGCTTTGAGTCGATCTTAAATGCAGGTTCATGTCAGTGATTGAGTACGTTTTGGCTGGCATTAGTGGAGAGCTGAAATAATTGCTCTATTTCCAGATTGTTTTTCCACTCCCGAACAACTTTTTCCCGGTACTCTCTTTCTTTGAGAAGAGATACCGGCACCAATTTAGCACGCCAGCGTTGCGTGAATACATCAAACCATTGGGTGTTGTAGAGTTCTGCCTGTGCAATGGCTACCATGTCAGTGGGCATGTCCTTAAAAGTTACTGCCGCCATTGGTAGCTCTACCGGGTGTTTAACTGCAACCAGCAAGCTCCAGTCTTTGCGGTTTGACAAGTATTGTTTTCCTGCCTGACCTAAAAAGTTAGATACTCCGCCAACACCGGGTAGTTTTTTTCCAAGCGGGTCTTCTGGAAATATACGTTGCTGGCTTAGACCGTAATACGGAGTTTCGTATTTGCACAGACCACTGGGAATAAAGGCAACCAGAGTTGGTAGTGTCAGACACCCCTTTGCCGGTTGAAATACAGCGATCCCATCGGCTGGAAATGGCAAATTGATACCTCCCAGCCAGCCAAAGACTTCATAGGGCCAATTGCCGTAATCACGTATTTGCGCCCAGCCGCCTTTGCCTTTTTTAGCATCGTCGTTCGATTTACCGCCGGTATCACCGGCTTGTCCCTTTGACGGTTCATCATCTGGTGGCCCAGCCCCGTCCGGGGGCGTTGTGCCTGTGTATTTGCCGGGGTTATCCTTTACTTCTTTTTTACAATCATCAACAATTTTTTCACCTTGTTCGTTTGTCAGTTCTACCTTAAATGTGGCTGGTCGCGGTGGTGGTGGCGA
>CAKZVB010000166.1 GCA_937922015.1 uncultured Granulosicoccaceae bacterium | reverse complement strand
AATGAGCATCTTTCCGAAGCGTACCTGAAGCTCAACCAGAATGGAGTCGTACCCACGCTGATTCACAATGATGCGGTTATTACAGATTCAGGTGTGATTTGCGAATATCTGGAAGAGGTTTTTCCCGCAACCCCGATGCTGCCAACTGATCCGGTAGAGCGTGCAGTCGTCAGGGCCTGGGTTAGATACCTTGACGAAGTGCCGACCGCAGCGATTCGTGTCCCTTCATTTAACATCGCGTTTCTACCGCGTTACAACAGTCTTGATGATGAACAATTTCAGGCCCAACAAGCCGATATCCGGCCCATAAGAAAGCAATTTTATGAGCGTATGGGGCGAAAGGGATTCAATGATGCAGAAGTCTATGCAGCACTGGATCAGCTTCGATCAACCCTTGCCCGAATGGAGGTGCGGCTTGCAGGCCTGAACTGGCTTTCAGGTGATGTATTCGGGCTGGCCGATATCATCGCTTTGCCGTTGATAGATCGAATGGAAGACCTGGGTTTCGATAATATGTGGAAGGGTAAGTTGTCCAACGTTACCGATTGGCTGGAGCGTTGCAGGGATCGGGCGTCGTTTGACATCACGTTCTACCCGAAATCTCGGCTTTCTGAGTTTCTTACGTTCGCGCCTCTACACCAGCCATAAATCACCTGGATGGACAGCGCTAGAAGAATGAAGAGATGGTATTTTAATGTCCGGTCACGTATCCGCCATTTGAGCCCGATACCAGTCGCCGATTTCACTGCCGGTCATCCAGCAAACCTCTTGATGTTTACCTATATAGTCCAGTAGCTCTTCAAGGTAGCGGATTCTGTGTGGTACACCGGTGATATAAGGGTGGACCGAGATTGCCATCACTCGTGCGTTATCAGCACCTTCCTGATATAGACGGTCGAATTGATCAACACCACGTTTTAACAGTTCATCGGATGCGTGCTGCTGCAATGCGTAGACTGCGATATCGTTGGTTTCAACGGTGTACGGTATGGTGGTGATAACGCCATGCGGTGTCTCTACTTCCTGCGGCAGATCGTCAATAACCCAGTCAGCTACATACTCGATACCGTGTTCACGCAATAGATCGAGGGTTTCATCGGTCTCTGTTAATCCGGGGCACTCCCACGACCGTGGCGCTGATCCGCTGAATGATTTTATTGCACTTACGGTATCGCTAATTGCCTGTCGCTGGTTGTCGAGTTTATGTGTCGGACCTTGCAGGTAGCCATGTCCCATAAATTCCCAACCTGCATCGAGACCCGCTTTGGCCACTCTGGGGTAGGACTCGCAGACATGGCCGTTAATAGCCATCGTCACCGGAATGTTGCGTTCGGTCAGCGCTTTGTGTTGTCGCCAGAAACCGGAGCGCATTCCGTATTCATGCCACGACCAGTTGGGTACATCGGGCAATAACGGCTGTCCCATAGGCGGTGGCAGCACAGTGCGAGGCATGGCGTTCTCGATGCGCCATTCTTCGACGTTGACAATCACCCACACTGCCAGTCGTTTGTTGTCTGGCAGGGTCAGGCGCGGTCGATCGACGATGGCCTGATAGGGAATGCGATCAGTCAGGTTTGCCATTGTTTGCCAGCTACCAGTGAATAGCCTGCCCCGATTGCACCGTTAAATTGCTGCATTGACGATAGGCATTGTTTTTTCAGCCAGCAGTCGCATGGATTTTTTCCCCAGCTCCGGGTCAAGCCAGTCTTTACCTGCGTACATCAGCGTGCCGAAGTCCCCGACATTCTCCCGCAACGATAGAATATCGTCGGCGACTTTATCAGGTGTGCCCCACAGTACACATCGTTCAAGTACATAGTCGACGGTTAGATCATCATCGCTCATGTTCTGGTCTTCCTTAAACAGATTCGAGCGACCATGCTTTTTCATTTTGGTGACCAATTGGCTGAAATAGAAGCGATACGGACTGTTTTCACTCCAGACATAATCCCTTGCTGTCTTCATGTCGTCTGCCACAAAAATTGATCGCGCTACACGCCAGTTGGCCGGATCTGCGGGTCGACCGACTCTCTCGCAGCCTTCCACGTATTTCGGCCAGTGCGAGGCCACCCATTGTGGCAGTAAAAAGTTTGCAGAAATTGGGTCCCAGCCACGTGCAGCGGCTTCAGTGACCCCTTTAGAGAAAGGTGCTACCACAGTGACGATAATGGGCGGATGCGGTTGTTGCAGCGGTCTGGGCATAATGCCCTGACCAATCTCGGTCATTTGAGTGCGATTGGTAGACACTTTCCAGTAATCGCCGTCGATATCATAGGGTGGGTCGCTTTCCCATATTTTTAAAACGGTATTGATGCACTCCTGGAACATAAGGTTGCGGTCTTCATCGAGGTTACCGAACGCCTCCGCGTCAGAGGCTAATCCACCGGGGGATATGCCAAACATCAATCGGCCATCAAGCATGTGATCAAGCATGGCTATTTGCCCGGCAACTGCGGCCGGGTGCATATTGGGCATATTGATTGTGCCTGTGCCCAAACGCATTTTTTTAATGTCGTTTGCTATCCAGGCCAGAAAGGCGACACAGGAGGTGACTCTTTCGGCTTTGTCGGTAGAGTGTTCTCCGATGTAGGCCTCTGTGAAGCCAAGTTCGTCAGCCAGCACAAACGCCTGCCGATCTTCCTGCAGACAGGTTTGCCAGTCTTTGTCGAGTGGATGTATAGGCATCGTAAAGAAGGCCAGGTCCATTAAATCTATCCTCGGTTCAAGCACGCTTTATTCAAAGGGCGACGGGTAAGGTGGTTGTAGCGATGTATAGCGCGTTTCTGTCAACCTGAGCCTGTGTATACAAGCTCAGGGTTATTAGCTACAGAGTTAATATATATACTTGGGAAAGCTATTTAATTTCATACTTGTGCGGCCAGGCGTATCCAGTTGCATCTACCGCTTGCAGATAGTTAGTCATAACCTCGGTACCGGGCAAGCCACGTCCATCGGCTTCTTTAGCCTGCTTACCGGGGAACTCTGCCAGTGACACGGCCCAGCCTGCTCGTGCTTCTTCAGGCAGCACTTTCAATTTCGCACCAACTTCCGCCAGGCCCTTCAAACCTGATTCCTGACGAGCATTTAGTGAGTCACCGGCCTGATCTTCGTAGGCGCGACCGACTTCCATCAGTATTTTTTGAACGTCTTCAGGAAGTTTATTAAACTTTTTGGCATTCATTGTCAGTGCGTTGACTGCCATTGCGCCAAAGCCGATTTGCGTATAGTGCGGTGCAGGCTCATGGAATTTAAAGCCAAGGTAGGCAGATGGGAACATAAGCCAGCCATTGTATACACCGGTCTGTAAGGACAGGTAGCCGTCAGGCAGGGTAGATTGCACCGGAACGGCACCGGCATATTCAAGCCATGGCAGGTTTGGACCAGCCCCGCCAACTTTCACCCCTTTTAAGTCCGCTACGGTATCCCACGGATCAGTGGTACCCAGGTGATAGTTGTCCCAGCCATGCAGGCCCAGCAGCTTTTGTTTGTATTCTTTTTCAAATACCTCGGTAAGCCAGGGAGTCTTATCGTACACAGCACGTACCGCTTGCATTTGTTGTTTTGAATCCTGCGGGCCAAATGGTGCGTAGTAGGGAAAGTTATGCAGAAATAATTTCGCAGGTTCAAAACACATGCAGTAGGCACCGATATCGAGTATGCCGTTCTGGACCGATTCTAGTGTTTCTGCAACGCCTGCAATGGCGCCGCCATAGCCCTCTACAAACTCGATGGTATGATCTGTTTCTGCTTCAACTCGTTTTTTTACTTCCGGTACGAAAAAGTTTGCGGTGTCTGCGACATAGACTGCCGGTCCATTAGGGTGACCTGCGCCGATGCGTAAGGTGATGTTCTCTGCCTGCGCTGTGCTGGTGGCAATTCCAGTCACAGCGAGCAGCCCTGCGGCGATAAGTGTTAGTTTCGACTGAGCTATTTTCATTTGTTTCCTCCGGTTACTATTTTTAAAATATCGAGTACTGCATCGCAACAAGCCCGCGTTATAACATCCTGGCGTTTTAACACTGGATTAAGCGGCTGTTGCGTTGAGAATATTCGAGCCTTTTGCTCTCAACCCGTCTCAAGTATGCCAAATATGTCTTACCGTAGTTTGCTGTTTTCGACTCTTTAATCGACAAATGGCCAGCATTTGGTCACTAGTTACCGGGATTCTGCCATATTCGCGTGTTTGCAATGTCGGTCCCTTGAGCGAAATTCCATAGCTGTGTCGGTAAACTACCTGAATAGTGACCCCGGTCGAAACCATTATTCATGATGTTCAATATCAGAATATCTGATGGATTGAAACATGGGGTAAAACGTTGTCGCCTGTCGTAATTTAGAGTCGTCGCCCCTGAATTCATTCTAAGGTTTAGATGTGGCTGCATCTACAGTATGATGGTGGTAACCGACGTTTTCCTGGTAACAGCCAGTGGGTCGGAATCGGGGGATTGTCACTATGAGTGACACCAGTAAAACTTAAGATGTCAGATGACAAAGAGAACAACGACATTGAACCTGCCTGTACGACTATCCCGTGCTATTCATCTTATTTCTGCGTTTTGGACACTGGGACTGGCGGTATTAATTTTTTTTGATGTTCTCGGTCGCAGCTTGTACGCGCAACCAATCCCCGGCACCAAAGAAATAATTCAAAATTCCATAGTCGCAATTACTTTTCTGCAACTACCACTGGCTATCTACTCAGGCTCTATGCTGAGAACCACCGTATTTGCCGATGCCGTACCCGCGCCGGTTCGGCGTATATTGCGAACACTGTGTTATCTGCTGGGTGTGGTGCTGTTTGTCAGCCTGATCATTAGTACCTATGAGCCACTGATCGATGCATACCGCATTGGTGAGTACGAAGGCGAGGGCGCGTTGCGGGTGCCAGTGTGGCCGGTGCGCGGGATCATATTCGTTATGTCAATTTTTAGCCTGTTTGCCTACCTGTCAATGATCTACTTCGATTGGACAGGGCAGCTGGCGGCCGAGAATACCGCCCCGGGAAGTTACAGCGACACAACGGCTGAAACACAAGCCGGGAGTTAAGCTGGTGTTGAGAAAAGACTCTGAATAATAACAAAATACACGAAGGACTAATCCATGGGTGGTGATATAGCACTATACATGCTCGCACTGCTTGTCGGGCTTATCCTTCTTGGTGTGCACATTGGTGTAGCGTTTGCTGTTTGCAGTGCGCTCGGCGTCTGGTTAATGCTTGGCAGCATTGAGGCGGCGTTGGCTATCATTGGTAACACTGCCTATGAAGCGGTGCGAAAAGATGTGTTTGCGGTGATTCCGCTATTTGTGTTGATGGGAGATTTTATAGCGCGCTCCGGCGCGGCATCTGATTTGTACCGGATCAGTGATCGGGTATTAAGACGGGTACCCGGCAGACTGGCAATCGCAACCATTGCCGGTAATACGGTTTTTGCCGCGGTGACCGGTGTGTCGATCGCGGCAGCCGCCGCTTTTTCGCGGATCGCCTATCCGGAAATGAAAAAGCACGGCTACAAGCAAACTTTTGCGCTTGGGGCGGTGGCAGGGTCTGCCTGCCTGGGTATGTTGATACCGCCGTCGATCTTATTGATTGTTTGGGCTATTTTAACCGAGATGAGCGTTGGCGCGTTATTCGTTGCCGGTGTAATACCCGGTGTGCTGCTGGCGTTGCTTTTTTCAGCCTATGTGGTGATAAGCGCCAGTCGCAATCCGTCAATAGCCCCCTCGATAGACCAGCAGGCCGGTAGTTTGACACGCGCCGAGATGAGATCTGAATTGGTCGGTGGTATCGGTATTCTACTGTTGATAATGCTTGTTATCGGCGGTATCTGGTTTGGTTTGTTTACCCCGACAGAAGCAGCCGGCTTTGGTGCTATCGGTGCGCTATTGATCGGTCTTGCCAAAGGTATGCGCGGCAAGGATATTCTGGCTGCAATTTTTCAGGCGGGTAAAACCACTGCCCCTATCATGTTTTTATTGATCACGGCGTCCATGTACTCACGC
>CAKZVB010000165.1 GCA_937922015.1 uncultured Granulosicoccaceae bacterium | reverse complement strand
TTGCTGCGAAGGCGGATACGCACTAGCCACAGTGCGACAAGATCGGTCTGTTACGATAGCCCCGGGAGCAGATTCAGAGCGCATATCCACCACCTGAAGAACAGCATGCATTAACCAGTGCTGCACATTCCAGATGAGGGGCCGATTTCCGGATTACACTATTACCCTGTATGCCCTTTAGCTACAATCATGGCCCATGAAAAAATCTGGCTAGCGAACGTGTGTTTTAATCGCTGATGAGATTACTTCTGATTTTAATTCAGTGGCGTCATAGATAGTCTTGAACTGATCGACCTCTGGCAGGTCAGTATCGCGGAACAGGTATTCAAGGTGGCCATAGGCAAGTGGCTGGTACACCAGTTCGGCGAGAATAAAGTAGTTGCCGGAATCTGGTGCGTTAATTTTATATTCGAATAGATCCACACCGGCATTGAAGTTATTGTCTTGTGCTGCCCTTCCTACCACAGAGACATCGTTGTCGACAAAGCTTTTATCAAAGCCTTTTGGTGTAAGTCTGTTGTCCTTCGCGTAGCGTGTACCCTCAACCAGTGAATGAGTAATATCGCCATTGATGTCAGCCATGATAGCCTCGTAGACTAAAACCTGATTTTCACTGACAATTCCATTGTAGTGCGGTTCATAGGTGTTGAAGTTCCGATCACCGTCAACACCTTCAATACTGCCATCGGGATTCATTTTGCCAGATTCGAAGATGACTGAACCGGTTGAGTCGGTTACTGCGAGATGTACAAATACCCGGCGTGAAGGGTAGCCACTTGGCAGTTTATGGCCCGTATGATTTTCAATTTTAAGAGTCGCGATAATATTATTATTGTCGTCGGTGCGCGTGTTAACAATTTCAATGTCTGCAGCGGTCTTTAAAAACTCACGGTTGCGCTCAATGGCTTGCGGAAATCCTTCAGCAGTTATCCCCAGTTCCTGCTTAAAGTTCTCGAACATATCAAGCATGACTGTGTTCGCTCCAAGAAACGTGTGCTCGGAGAAATTGGAGCGTCGAATATCTGTACCCGAAGAGGCAAGAGCCACAGTAGTTTCTACGACCGGCATGTGACAGTCCTGACAAGTAGCGGCCAGATTGCCGCCGTCGCGGTAGTCGCTGTTTTGCCATTCAGTAAACGTCTGTTGTTCCTGAAATCTGTTTTCAATGACGTCTGGTATCACCTCTCCGTTTTCGTCGAGCTTGTGCGTTTTCAGATCGTGGCAAGTGGCACACACTGCGGACTCACTCATATGTGGACCGTATACTGGAGAAAACTCGGCGTTTGCAATCATATAGGCACCAACCGGATCCGCATATTGACCATAGGCGGGCCGGTCTTCCTTAACAGCATAACTTGCAATGCTGAAGTTACCGGAGTTTGATGCCTCAGTGCCCAGGTTGCCAGTGTCTTCGATCTGATGACAAAGTGAGCAGCTCACTCCATCCATTGCATGGTCGAAGTAGGGGTCGGTAGATTTAAATCCTTCACTGATCAGAGTTAGGGCAGTGCCGTCTTTTCTTGCAGCCTCGTTTGCCATTGGTGCATGACAACGGGTACAAGTGTCGTCAATTTCGTGAGTCAGGGCAGGATGGTTTTTTATGGTCGCCGCGGTTTTTGCTCGCCAGTAAGGGTCTCGTGCGGCGTTTGCCATCGTGCTGGTTTCCCAGGCTGTCCCTATTGATACGTCGTTGCCGTTGTCATCGGACAGATCGTTGTGACAAACCCCGCAGGCACCACTGCCTGAGAAGTGATCTCCGAGAAAGTTTGGGTCCGATAAAGAAACCGAAGGGAGACTGCCGAAGCCAACAGATTTTTCAAGGTCCGGCAGAGTGCCGACTATTTTTGGTTGAGCAGCATCGTTGCCATCACCCTCACAGGCGCTGAGAAAAAGCGCTGCTGTGATTACGAGAGACGCAATGCGTAGTGCCGACATACCTTGCGTCACTGTTTTCTGTCCAAACATATCGCCGAGTAACCTTGTATCCATTGTTCCGGGAAGCGGACACGTAGCTTCGTGCCCATCAGGATGTGACTGTGAGGGGTAAACGGCTGAAAGCTGGTAAACTTGAACAATAAGCAGCAGCTGTGTTAGCCGTTTAAATTAGTAGTCAACCGGTTCAAAGACATAGATCGCATTTTGAGCGTAGTCTGCAGCCCAGATAGTGCCGGGGAAAGAATCTGTGTCGCCTCGCGTTGTCAGTCCAAGGGGTGTGCCCAACTGAGTGAATAGTTTGTCTATGCCGCTGAGTTTTGTGCCAGCGTTGTTTAGCTGGATTCGATAGATGGAGCGGTCAAAACTGCTGGCCAGCAAGTCTCCTTTCATTGCTCCGCCAAAGTTGCTGGCGGTGTATTCGGCTAAACCGTTGGTGGATGCTTTAAAGACATGCAGTGCATTATCCTGGTTACCCGGTACCTTAAATTGGCACTCTGCCCCGTTTGCACCCCCCTCGATAGGTGATTGTGGATTACTGTCGTTAAACGTGTTGGCTTTGTTCCCTCTGGTGGGGTTGGGGTGTCCACCATAGTAACCCTTGTTTGCTATGTGGTGTAGACCGTCCCCGTAGGTAGTGCCACCGTCTTTATAGTCGTCAAGGCAGTTACCGGCAGTTGGACCACCCCATCCGGCGTTTGGTCCGTTGTCGACGGTGTACATTTTATTGTTTTCAGTGATCAATAAATCAAACGAGTTTCTAAACCCGGGTGAATAAATCTTTACCGGACCGTTAGCCATCAGTTTGGCCATGTTTTTTCCATTGTTGCCGCCAAACGGGTCGTTGTTGTCATTCACACCCGCTCGATCTTCGTCATCAAGTGTCGGGAGATCATAGGTGGTGTTGCCTATTTGAGTCAGGTTGATTTCTACAATCGCAGCACTCAGTGCATACTCTGGAAGGCGGGCAAAATTGTTCGACGGATTTCCCATATTAGTATGACCACCCATTGCGATGTACAGGGTTTTTCCATCTTTGCTTAACTGCATACCATTGCCTTGATGGTTTTCCTCTGAGCGCGGCAGACCGCGTACCAGATCTACTTTGTTCCAATTATTTCCGTTTTTGGTCAGGCGTGAAATAATGACGGAGTTGGTGTCAAGGTTTGCATCTGTGCCCGAGGGGCCAGCTGCCATTCTCGGGTCGCCTGATGCTACGTACATGACCGGTTTTGCAGCAGTGCCCGTTAATAAAATAGCCGTAACCAGTCGGCCTTTCACTGCATTGTTAACCTTTCCATCATCGTTGTGATTAACAATATTACTGATCAGATTGATCTTGTCGGTTTTTGTTGTGGTGTAGTTGTTCTTACCGTTGCGCTTGACCGCATACTGGTAGATAACGCCGTCACGTTCGGAGACATAAAGGTTCCCATCCGGCCCGAACTGAAGATCGGTTGGCTTATTGGGACCGGCGTTGTTTAATTTGCTGGTAAGAAAATCAGGATTCGTTACCGTGCCTGGTGGGTTTTCATCATCCGGGTCTTCCGGTGGCAGGGTTACTGTGCCGGTAAGGGCGACCTTCATCGATGGATTTGATCCATCGTGTTCGATATTCAATAAGGCAGCTTTGGATCCTGCAACATCCGATGATAAGGTGGTTTTAATTGTCACCGATGCGCCCGGGTTTATAGTGACTACATTGTTGAAGTCGGTGCTGAATGCTTCTGGTGCATCGCCTGATAGAATAACGTTGTAGATATTAATAGCAGGGTAATTAGCGCCACCGGCATTTGTCAGAGTCAGAGTCTGGGTTTTGTTAGTGTCAGTCTCAATGGAACCGAAATCCAACGTAGTGCCTGATAATTTTAATTCACTGGCAGGGATATCGATCCCGGTGCCGGTCAACAGTACCAGGTGAGGTGAGTTACCACCGCTATGTTCAATTCGAAGAAACGCTTTTTTCGCACCCAGGGTTACCGGGTTGAACGCCACCGAGAAATTAAGTACTTGTCCGGGTTGCAAGGTAGCGCTGCCGGCGAAATCTGTTGTGAAGTCAAATGAATCTTCGCCAGCTATCTCGACCAGCATGATATCGACAGGCAGTGCGTTGGAGTCGGTGTTATACGTGATCGAAAAGTTTTGTACGCTCTCGAATCCGATTTTCACATCCCCGACGTCAAGAATCGGCGGTGCCACTGTTAGTTCAGTCGAAGACGGAACAGATCCGAAGCCACTTAAAGGGATTTGCACTGTTTCTGCATGCACGTAAGCTGACGCGAGCAGTGCAAGAATTGCGGGTATTAGACGGACTGTTACTCGGTCAATCATTAATAGATCCGTTGTGCTGAGGTTGATTGGAAGTAGTAACTGAGGCTCAAAGCAAGAAACAGGCAAGTATCCTTTAAAGCACCGTAAACCTGGCGTCTGCCGGCAGGAAAACATTGAAAAATAAGATCTACGGCAAATTCTGATTAATTGCTCCTGTCAGGCTGGTTTTGGTGGTACAACCTTTGCGACGAATTCCGGTCCATATCAGACGGAAAAGAAATGTCCATTAATTCGACCCCCGCAAATGCCGCAATGGCCTCACGGATAAAAGAGAAAAGAGTTTTAGTCACTGGTGGGGCAGGGTTTCTAGGGTCGCACTTGTGTGACCGGCTGCTTGCCCAGGGTCACGAAGTGATTTGCGTTGATAACTTCTATTCAAGCACCAAGCAGAATATTCTGCACCTGCTGAATAACCCCAGGTTTGAACTGATCCGTCACGATGTAACCTTTCCTTTGTATCTTGAAGTAGATGAAATTTACAACCTGGCTTGTCCCGCATCGCCGGTACATTATCAGCATGATCCGGTACAAACGACAAAAACCAGTGTGCACGGTGCGATCAATATGCTGGGTCTGGCCAAGCGCACCGGCGCGAAGATTCTGCAGGCGTCCACCAGTGAGGTGTACGGCGATCCCATTGTGCACCCGCAGGTAGAGAGCTACTGGGGAAATGTGAATCCCATTGGCCCGAGGTCTTGCTACGACGAAGGAAAACGTTGTGCCGAAACGTTGTTCTTCGACTATCACCGACAACACGGTGTTCGTGCCAAGGTGGTTCGGATCTTCAACACATACGGTCCACGCATGCACCCTAATGACGGGCGGGTAGTGTCCAATTTTATCGTACAGGCGCTAAACGGTCAGCCCATCACGCTTTTCGGTGACGGAACCCAGACAAGATCGTTTTGTTATGTTGATGATCTTGTGGAAGTTATTATGCGGATGATGAATTCCGATGAAGCATTTGTCGGCCCGGTAAATATCGGTAACCCTTCAGAATTTACCATGCTGCAACTGGCAGAACTGGTTCGCGAATTGACTCAATCTGCGTCCGAGCTGGTTTTTCAGCCACTACCGGTCAATGATCCTACACAACGCAAGCCGGACATCTCTCTGGCGAAAGAGAAGCTGGACTGGGAACCTGAAATTGCCCTGGAGGAGGGGCTGCGAAGTACAATTGCTCACTTCAAAGCCTATTTCAACGAAGCGCCCTTGCTGAAAGCGGCGTAGCGCGCAGTTGATGTTACAGACGCGCCAGGTGTATGACCGGCGCGTCTCAGTATGGCAAGTGCCTGCTATTCACCACTCAACGCCGGATTCGGTCCACACCTCGCACCAGCTATTGTCTTCCTGGTAGGAATAGAAAACGATCATTGCCGAATCGGCGTACCAGTGCTGCTCTGTCAGTGTATTGTCCGCAGCGCTCACTACCCGGGCGTCGTCTGGTTCTCCATTTATTTGCCGTTGATAATCGAGATCGACTGAACACGGATGATCCCCGGCAGCGCCCAGCAGCGTGGTCAGGTTTTTAACTATTTTGCCGCCGCCATCGCAGGCTGCTAATGCAAAAGTTACTGTGGTCGCCGTTAGTATTCGTCTAAGCACTTCTATTCCTGTCGCCTGGTAACTGCTTTATGCAATATTTGCGATGCACAGTGGTCAGCTGCGACCGGGTGCATGTGGTTTGCTGATGCTGCCTTTACTGTCCGTTATGACCACTGTTGTGGTCTCCGGGCATGGTTTCAGCCCGGGTGGCACTCGCTGTGAGTCAGCACTGATGGCTAAGTTATCGTTCGACCCGGCTGTGACTTTACCTTATGAAACAACAGCCGGATTGCACTGAGCACCCGCGCAGGTCAACCGGGTCCCTGTGTAGCCCGGTTCG
Organism: uncultured Granulosicoccaceae bacterium; assembly: GCA_937922015.1. Lineage (GTDB taxonomy): Bacteria > Pseudomonadota > Gammaproteobacteria > Granulosicoccales > Granulosicoccaceae. Next base: position 784 of record CAKZVB010000165.1, on the reverse strand, counting down.
ACATTCGTTCTATGTCATTAAAACCGGGAGTAGTGTCTTGACACTCACGCCAATGCAAACGATAATTGACGGCTTAAGCGGGAATAGCTCAGTTGGTAGAGCACAACCTTGCCAAGGTTGGGGTCGCGAGTTCGAGTCTCGTTTCCCGCTCCAGATATCAAATCCCGAACCATTCGGGATTTTTTTTTGGCCGGTAAAAACTTCACCCACCCTCCTGAACGGTGTTTAGTAGCGGCAGTTTGTTTTGATCTGGTAAGAAATAAGGCGTAGCACAGGTCCCGCAATCGCTACGCGATACAGACCGAAAGTGCTACACTAGTTTTGTTGTAATGGGGCTGGATGGCAGAGTGGTTATGCAGCGGCCTGCAAAGCCGTGTACCCCGGTTCGATTCCGGGTTCAGCCTCCAATACAATCCTGCGAAGTAAAAAGCCCGGGTGGCGAAATTGGTAGACGCAAGGGACTTAAAATCCCTCGGTAGAAATACCGTGCCGGTTCGATTCCGGCCCCGGGCACCATTGTGTAATCCTACGAAGTTCAGCAACGTCCGAAAGCCCCGAAAAACCAGCCTTTGGCAGCTATTTTTTGTCTTAGAATGTCCGACATCGTGCCGGTACATCCAGTCATTTTGGCGGTATAACCGGCGGTACTAACGATATCCGGCGCTTTTGGTACCGTCAGGGGTTTCTCAATTGAAATTAAAAGACACTAAAGTTCGAGGCGCTAAGGCGACCAAAAAACCGTATAAGCTGACTGATGGCGACGGTATGTACCTGCTTATTAGAC
>CAKZVB010000164.1 GCA_937922015.1 uncultured Granulosicoccaceae bacterium | reverse complement strand
CTGCCTGGTAACAACCCGGGCCCTAAGTGTTAAATGGCAGTGTGCGAACACGCCGGAGGTCACAATGAATGATGACTCAGATACACTGGCTGATCCAGCAGCCCAGGTTCACGCCAGCACGATAGCATCGCCGGTAAGCGCCGATTCCGGAATAAAATCCGGAAGAACATCTTTCGCCGGACAGGCAGATACTGGTATCAATTCGGGCACAGGCACAGCGACGCCAACGGCATTCGCTGAGCTACATCAACCATCGGGAGAAGACACCCCAAGTCACGTTGTGGGGATTGGTGCATCCGCAGGCGGCCTGCCTGCACTACAGGCAATTTTCGAGGGTATACCTGCAGACACCGGTGCAGCCTTTGTTGTTGTGCAACACCTGTCGCCTAACTTTAAGACCCTGATGGATGAACTGATTGCCAGACACTCAGCCATGACGGTCAAGCTTGCTGACGACGGCGAGCCTCTTCGCCGTAACCATATCTATGTCATGCGCCCGAGTCGCAATATCATTGTTTCAGACGGCAGACTGTTATTAAACGATATACACCGTACCGTCCATCCGAATCTGCCAATCGATCAGTTTTTCAAATCGCTGGCAGCTGACGCGCAGAATCGCTCTGTAGGTATTGTGTTGTCTGGCACTGGCAGTGATGGAAGCCATGGCGTTAAAGCGTTGAGAGAGGCTGGCGGGCTGGTGATGGTGCAACAACCCGAAGACGCGGAATTTGATGGCATGCCCATAGCATCCATTCGAACAGGCTACGTTGACACCATTGGCGACATAAGCGAATTAGCCAATCAGTTGGTCTCCTATATAAAACACCCGTTGACAGCCAGTAAAAACCTTGCCTTTCGCGAACATTTAGCCAGTAACCAGGAATTGCTGCGGGAAATATTCGTCCAGCTGAAAACAACAACCGCGATAGATTTCTCTCTCTATAAACCGACAACAATAGCGCGTCGGATTGAACACCGAATGGGAATCAACAACATAGAGACACTGCCTGCCTATGCTGAATTACTCGCCAGCAGACCACAGGAATTCGACTTGCTGAAGTCTGATCTGCTAATCGGTGTTACCCAGTTCTTCAGAGACAGGGAGCCATTCCACGAAATCGCCAATTCGGTGTTGCCGGTGATAATCGAAGGAAAATCCCAGGACTCCGCTGTACGTATTTGGATGGTCGGGGTGTCCAGTGGTGAGGAACCATACTCTCTGGCCATGGTGATCACCGAGCTTATGGAGAAGCACAATAGTTCAATACCAGTAAAGATATTCGCAAGCGATGCAGACAGTGATGCCATTGACTATGCGTCTGCCGGTGTGTACCCGCCCAACGTGCAGAACGATATCAGCTCACAGCGTTTGAGCCGTTTTTTCACCGCAGATGAATCAGGTAACTACGTCGTCAGCAAGCAACTGCGCAACATGATTGTATTTGCAACACATAATGTGCTTGAGGATCCGCCATTTTCGCAAATGGATTTGGTTGTTTGTCGCAATATGTTGATCTATTTTCAGACCGAGGCGCAGGAGCGAACCATAGCCCTGTTCAACTTTGCCTTGCGGGACAGTGGCTTTCTGTGGCTTGGCAGCTCAGAGTCTCTGGGTGGTCAGGCCGATAGCTTTAGTGAATTCAGCGGTCCATCGAAAATATGGCAAAAAACGCGCTCAACCCGCCTTCCTATCAAACACATCAACCCCGACTACGTTCGACGTGCGTCTGACAAAGCCGCTGCAACTGGTGGAAGGGCAGGGTTGGGTCTTTCGCAGCGCTATCCGCGTGATCAAAGAAATATCTATCAAAGTGTACGAGATCAGTTGCTGGAAGATTATGGGCCGGACGGCATTCTGCTAAACAGCAATCATCTTGCGTTACATGTCTTCGGAAACTGCCTGGATTATCTGGGCCAGCATGGTGCGGGTCGTGTCACCACTCACATCGAAACGTTGCTCTCTCCCGAGCTTGTGGTGCCGGTATCTACCTGCCTGTCGCGTTTGCAGGAGCCTGATCGAACCACCTACCGGCTAGGGAGAGTGCCGCTGCCCGATCGGGATACATCAAATCCGCAATCTGCTAAGGACGAGACACCGCCTCGGCTTGTAGATATCACTGTGCGCAGGCTAACCGATCTGTCTCGAAGCGAAGAAATGTACTTTTTAGTACTTTTTTCAATAACGCAGGATGACCAGAACGCTACTGCCGCGGGCAGCAATCAACCTTCCGTTAACGATGAGCAGTACAGTGCAGATACCCACACCCGCGAGCGTCTGCGTGAGCTTGATTTGCAACTGCTGGATTCGCAGCATGAATTGAGAAACGCCTATGCAGAGCTCGACACAACCAGCGAAGAGTTACAGGCGACGAATGAAGAGTTGATGGCAGCCAACGAGGAGTTGCAATCAACCAACGAGGAACTGCAATCTGTCAATGAAGAGCTGTACTCGGTCAACACTGAGTATCAGGAAAAGATATCTGAATTGATGGAGCTAAACACTGACTTAGACAATCTTCTTAACTCCACAGGCTACGGCATTATCTTTCTGGACAGCACGTTGGCGATAAGAAGGTTTACACCGAAAATGGCGGGATTTATTAACCTTTTACCAGGAGACATAGAACGGCCTATCACTGACTTTAAGTTAAACATTCGCTATCCGGAAATGGTAGATGACCTGACCCGTGTATTGAACACAGGCGCATCAGTCGAAAAGAATGCCGCCTCACTGGATGGTATTTTGAATTTATCCATTCATATGGCGCCGTACATCTCGTCTGATGAGACGGTCAATGGTGTTGTAATGACTGTCCGAGAGAGCCACAACTAACTGTGAAACCCTTTTTTTTCTATGGCAGACTATTGAGCAGGAAGAAAATTCCCCACCATCTATTGAACGCGTTTCAGAACCGTGTCGGAACTTTTGCGGAGTATTTCCGAAACTATGGAAACAAAGTCACTACAGCCGCTTTCGGATAACGCTCTGCACAATACCGGGGGCAGTGCAAAATCATTGCTACTGGTTGAGGACGATAGCGTGCTGGCCGGTTTATGGCAGAACTACCTGCAACGGGTAGGCTACAGGGTGGATTGTTGTAGCACTGTTGGAGACGCAGAGGTTCTACTGCAAAGTAACCCGTATAGCCTGCTAATCGTTGATCTTTTTTTGCGTGAGGACGGTCGAATGCTTGAAGAAGGGGGGGTGACACTTATCAATCGGGTCAAATTAAAGGGCAATTATTGCAAGACAAGCGTGAACGCTATGCCGGTACTGGCCGTAACGGGGGCACCGGCACGATCCGGTGGAAAATTCAGCGCAGTGGACAGCATAAAGAATCTGGCCGACGGTATAATGCACAAGCCCGTACGACTGCAGGCGCTGTCGCAGGAGATATTTCGTCTGATTGCAGCAAGCGCTTAAGCAGTGCATTACTCACTTCTCTATATCAGCCGGGTAGTTAACCCTGATAACGAAGATGAGCTAGATGCTATCCGTGAACAGTCGATTGAACTAAACCAGGCTAACGGGCTTACTGGCCTGTTGTTATGGAGTCGCGAGTTTTTCTGTCAGATTTTGCAGGGGCGGAAAGCCACTGTTGAAAAAACAATGCAGCGCATCGCTCGCGACAAGCGCCACCTTGACCCTATAGTACTACTGCGTACTGATCTGGCAGAAGCACTGTTTCCGAACTGGTCAATGGCCACCAGCCATGTCGAGGATGCCGCCATGGCAAA
>CAKZVB010000163.1 GCA_937922015.1 uncultured Granulosicoccaceae bacterium | reverse complement strand
AATCGAACATGGAGCTGGAATTAATGGTATGGCTCGAAGTCGGCAATGAAAGACTGCCATCAGGCTCAGCACCACTGACCGTTTTTACAAACGCAGCTGGCCAGACATTCGATGTCTATACAAAACCAGACAACGACCAATACATTGCCTACGTAGCGAAGAACCCGGTACGTGCAGGCACACTGGCCTGGAATGATTTTATAAATGACGCACGCACCAATAGCAGTACTTATGCTATTCGACCGATACAAGACAGTTGGTGTCTCGCCAATGTGATATTCGGTTCAGAGATCTGGTGGGGTGAAGGTAGTGTTGATCTTGATTATTATCAGATAACAAGCAGCTATTAAAATCGGGGTTGTTGTGAGGGGTGTTAACCCCTCACAACTTTTTTTTGCAGTGTCTCATGCAGGCCGCATAAACCTAAAGCCTCTACCGCAAACGAAACAACCGGCTCCCATCTCTTCCCTGTTCTTTACTACTTTATTTCTAGTATTTGGACATTAATAACCGGGTAGTAAGTGCAGTTGCTGTTTGCACAATTTTGTTCTAACACATAAATGTTTGACGGCTCAAAAATTTAAACGCAAAAGCGGCAAACTTCAGCACAGACAGAATTCATTGTATAACTTGCGGGATCGCGTCAAACCAACACCTGGCAATTTTTCTTTAACTACAAGATAGTAGTCGTGAATTCTGTATCACAGCTTAATTTTCGCATCATCTTGAAGGGCATCATGTTGTCTATATTAGACTGTTACCTTCTTGTGTAAACGATTGAGTTTGTTTACGTGTGGTCGAATTAATACGGCAATCGGGAAAGTGTTCATCGTTTTAGGCACTGGTTTAGAGCGATGACTTCCCAACCTCGGGATAGCGCCCATTGCTGCCTTTGGACAGGTCGGGGAAACTTCAAAATTGCCATCCGACTTTTAGGATTTAATCTCCATCCAGTCCGACCCGGGGTCCATTCGGATTTTTTCATCGCCCGCGAATAACAATGCCACGGTTGTAGGCGTGTACAATAGTCTGCAGCGGCCAAATTAGACCCCCGACCGGAGATCTGGTGAGCAACGTCTTAGAGGCGTACAATAAATTCCACGATATCACCTGCCAACAATAACAAAAAGGCAAGAATATAAGCGCCCCTACCACCAGTGCCGCCCGCAAAGGCGACGACCCGCGCAAGGCATTGCTCTACATGACGTTGGCGGTAATACTATTCCCTTTCATGAATACGATGGTCAAATTACTACGCGAGGACTTTGATCCCGCCATGATCATATGGGCCCGGTACGTCTCCCACTTTCTGGTGATGCTGATTATCTTTTTCCCGAAGCATGGATTGTCTCTGCTAAAGACCGCTCACCCGAAAATACAGATTGCCCGATCTGTGTTGTTGCTAATGGCCACTATCTGTTACTTCACAGCACTTGGCTATGTGCCATTGGCTACAGCAGCAATCATAGGTTTTACATCACCGTTTATCGTTACCGCACTATCTACGCCGATACTGGGCGAACAGGTCGGCTGGCGTCGCTGGGGTGCCGTTGTGATTGGTTTTATCGGTGCTTTGATCGTGCTTCGCCCCGGTACAGGCGTGCTCCACCCCCTTGCGATTCTGGTTCTGGGCACCGCAATCTGTTACGGGCTGTATCAAATCTATACGCGAAAAATCTCTGCAAGCGACAAGGCGGCAACCACAATCACATGGACTGCACTGGTCGGCGCCGCGTTAAGCAGTATCGCAATTCCATTCTTCTGGCAGACTCCGCAAAACATACAGCACGTGATACTACTTTCAACCGCCGGAATGGTAGGGGGTCTTGGCCACTACTTCGTGGTCAAGGCATTCCAGTTTGCGCAGGCATCGCTGCTTGCTCCTATGGCTTATGGTCAAATTGTCGGAGCCACACTACTGGGCGTTATCATATTTGGTGAATTTCCCGATGCCTGGACATGGCTCGGCACATCAATAATTGTCGGATGCGGTTTGTATATCGGATATCGGGAAAGGGTTGTAACTGACTAGCCTCTCAACCCTGTACGTTTCGCGTAACCTCATCATAAACACTAAATCCACGCGCCTTATAATTAGCTAACGCACTCGGGTGATCAAAAGTACAGGTATTCAATATCACCCGCCTCGTATCTCCCCACCGCCACGCATTGTCAATCGCCTGCGACAGAAAAAAACCTCCAAACCCCCGACCGACAAACTTGGGCGCCAGACCAAAGTAGGCTATCTCGGTCAGCGCATTGTCGAGTCTTTTTAACTCAAAATAACCGGCAATACTACCATCAACGTAAGCGATCCAGGTTCGCAGTTGCTCTGACTCAGCGTAGTCAATCCAAGTCTCCGATGTCCAGTCCTGTCTGTCATCCCACTGCCAGTCTTCACCAATCAAATCGTATAAAAAACGGTTAACTTTACCTTGCTTGATTTGCGCTTCCTGCACAATCATGCCTTTCGACTCTGCCTTCCTTCGGTGTTGCTCAGGCGCATTCATTTCCAGATAATAAATAGTGACTTCAGTCATTGATCGATGCCTTCAAGTGTTTGTCGTACTGATGCCAGTCAGGGTCCGCATGCCCCGCGGAGTACTAATATGTGTTGTCAGTACCGGTGTACCGAACAGACCTGCATCCGTTATTGACACCAGCGTATCCGCACCGATCGATGTTAACTGCGCTACCAGCCACTGCGGGTTGGGATGGGCAATCTCTATAGCCTCAAGCCGGCAACCACAATCCACCATATTCGCAGATGGATGAATCTGTGTTTTCCATTCAATTAAATACGGCAGCATGCCAGCGCCCAGTAAACGGCCATCCTGCGGTAATCCAAACAGCCAACTCAACGACCCGCGAGTGACCGGTGTAGAGACACCGAAGTCCATCGAAGCATTTGCCAACTGTTCCGGCAGATTGTCAGTATTAACCACCCAGTTCAACAAGGCAGGCTGTTGCCTGATCTGTGCACGCACAAAGGGATCGTCTAATCCATACCATCTGGGCTGCTTTGTCGGCTCACCAGCCGGATTAATCGCGATGACCTCAAGAAATATTTCCCCACCCAGTCGCATCAGATGATTGTGGGTGCCCATGGTGGTATGAACACCACCAAAAGGAATTTCAACCCCAAACAATTCACGAATAAAGGCCACACCCTGCTCAAGCGTGTCGGCCCCGACAACCAGATGATCTACAGCACTATTCATTTATACCCCGCCCAAAATTTCATACATGCTCCTGCCTGCGTACGTGGTGCAGATACACGTTTGCCAGCAATGGGGATATTATACCCCCTTGCGGGCTTCCGGTTTCCGGATGGATTATCTCTCCATCTATCTCCAGTATTCCAGCTTTCAACCACTGCC
>CAKZVB010000162.1 GCA_937922015.1 uncultured Granulosicoccaceae bacterium | reverse complement strand
GGATGGTCAAGAATACTTTTAAAAAGTATGAAGCGCACGGTACCGCTAAAAACATGACCGGTGCTGAAGCTGCCAAATTGATGCTTGAACGTGCAGGGGTGACAGACTGCAGGATCGAACCTATCGCCGGCCGCCTGAGCGATCATTACGATCCCCGCGACAAAACACTGCGACTTTCAGAACCTGTTTATAACGCGCGCTCAATTTCAGCGATCGGTGTGGCGTGCCATGAAGCTGGCCATGCTCTGCAGCATGCAACCGGCTACAAATTTCTGCAAATGCGATCAAAGCTGGTGCCGGTCACTAATCTTTCCAGCAAAATGTCGATGCCGGTATTGATGGTTGGCATGTTGTTGATGTCTCTGGCTCCGGCGCTTGGCATGCCGGTGATGCTGCTGGGAGTAGCGCTTTTTGCCGCCGCGGTATTGTTTTCAGTCGTTACACTGCCGGTCGAGTGGGATGCCAGTGCACGGGCAAAAACCGCTATGGTCAATGCGGGTATTGTCACCGACGATGAAATGCGCGGCGCAGGTCGGGTGCTCAACGCAGCATTTCTGACCTATCTTGCGTCAGCAATTACCTCGATCATGACCCTGCTTTATTACCTGCACCGCACGGGGTTGCTTAGAAGTCTGATGAATCGCCGGTAAGCCGGATTCTCCAGTATCGAAAAGGGCCGGTATTTACCGGCCTTTTTTTTGGCTCGCAGCCGCGGCGCCCGGAAGTGGTACTGGTCCTTTCGGTTTAATGGCGGTAGCTCTTTGCCAGAGAAGCCGCTTGATAAAAAAGCGCCGGGCGTGAATAGGGCAAACCCGCAGGTTAGTCGATCAGGTAATGCCGCATCAGCGGTTGTAGTGCAGAAAAATGTCCCCTTGTTTTAATAAACGGTCCACTAGCGCTATAATCCCCGCTTACTCACAAACCAGATATAAACCATGGCCAATGTCAGCACCAACGAATTCAAAAGCGGTTTAAAAATCATGCTCGATGGCGATCCCTACACGATCGTCGAAAATGAATTCGTCAAGCCGGGGAAGGGGCAGGCGTTTAGCCGGGTAAAAGTTCGTAATTTGAAAACCGGTCGCACAGTGGAGAAGACATTCAAATCAGGTGAGTCGGTTGAGGCTGCTGATGTGATGGATACCGATATGCAATATCTGTATGCCGACGGCGAATTCTGGTATTTCATGGATCCGGTCAGTTTTGAGCAACTGGGTGCCAATGAAAGTGCGGTTGCAGATGTGAAGCAATGGTTGAAAGAGCAGGACACTTGTGAAGTCACCTTGTGGAATGGTGAGCCGCTGAGCGTCACTCTGCCAAACTTTGTCGAATTAAAAATTACCCAAACCGATCCCGGCTTGAAAGGTGATACCGCCCAGGGTGGCACCAAGCCCGCTACGTTGGAAACCGGCGCAGTGGTCAAGGTTCCGCTGTTTATTGAAGAAGGCGAGGTGATCAAGATCGATACCCGTACCGGTGAGTACGGCGGCAGAGTAAAAGACTGATACACAAGTCTGACCGTATTATGGATGTCCAGCGGACGGACAGTAGCTGGCAACCCAACGCAAGTATTGCAACCCTAAAGCATCGCGCCGCCATCGTGCGGCAGATTCGCGAGTGGTTCTATAAGAGCAATATACTCGAAGTGGAAACTCCTCAATTGGTCTCTGGGGCCACAACTGACCCGCACATAGACAGCTTTCAGTTGCCCGGCAGAACTCTGCGAACTTCTGCAGAGTTTCATCAGAAAAGGTTATTGGCTGCGGGTAGTGGCGATATCTATGAACTGGGTAAAGTATTTCGCGTTGACGAGACAGGTCGCTATCACAACCCCGAATTTACTATGCTGGAGTGGTATCGCGGCGGCATAGACCATCACCAGCTGATCGATGAGGTGGAAAAATTTCTGGCGTATTTGCACGTCACTGATTTTCCCGGATTTGAGCGCATCAGTTACAGAGAGCTATGGCTCAAAACTGCCGGTGTTGATGTGGCCGCCAATGACACCTCTGCGCTGTGCGCGTTCATCGAATCAGCCGGCTGCGACGTGCCACGGCTGATACACAAAGACTTTGATGCCCTGCTTGACCTTGGCATGGCAGCGGTAATCGCAAATTGCCTTGCAAAAGATACTTACACCTGCATATATGACTATCCTGAGAGTCAGGCATCACTGGCCAAGATTGATCGCAGTGACCCGGAGTTTCCGGTTGCCAGCCGCTTTGAAATTTACTACGGAGCCGTCGAGCTTGCCAACGGCTACCACGAGCTCACCGACGCTGCCGAGCAACAAACGCGGTTTGAACAGGACAATCATCAAAGGAAACTCAACGCAAAGACCGAGATGCCTATCGACCATTATTTGATCGACGCATTGCATCACGGCCTGCCCGAGTGTGCCGGTGTGGCACTTGGGTTTGATCGACTGATGATGATACTCCTGACGGATATCAGTGCGATAGAGCAAACGTTAAGTTTCGACTGGTTACGCGCATGAGTGATGTGTTGAGATATAAAAACTGCGATCAGGAGGCGCTTGGAAATCTGCTGGCTGCTATTGGATTAGAGGTTAAATTGGTTGACGCCGGTGTTGAAATTCCGGGAAGTTTCTGGGGTGATGACGAAGCGGGTTTGATTAATTCAACCATTTATTTGCGGCCGGACACACCGGTGCACTCATCTTTGCATGAAGCATGTCATTACGCATGTATGGATGAAGAACGCCGTGCAAATCTGCACACTAATGCCGGTGGCAACAGTGATGAAGAGAATGCCGTGTGTTATTTGCAAATACTACTGGCAGATGCGCTGTCAGATATGGGGCGGCAGAAGATGTTCAGTGATATGGATCTTTGGGGCTACTCGTTCCGGCTGGGTAGTGCGCAGCAATGGTTTGAGCAGGACGCGGAAGATGCCCGCCAGTGGCTTGAGCAAAATGGCCTACTGGATTTTGCCAATCAACTCACCCATACGAACAGCACTGCCTTCAGTTAATTCCGGTTGCCACAACATGCCTTTTTCCATAAGTAAAATAACTGTTGATCCCATGTTGAAACGGCCCATCTCCCGGCCTTTCTCCAGTGAGATGCATTCTTCATCCTGGTAGTCACGATAGACAATTTCCTTACTGTTAGGGGGTGTTACCAGACCGGCCCAGACAGTTTCAATTGCTGCCACGTTTATCGCGCCAACCAGCACCATTGCAAGCTTGCCGGCTTGTGTATCGAATATCGCAACCACTCTTTCGTTTCTGGCAAATAGTCGCGGTACCACTCTTACCGTATGCGGGGCTACGCTGAATAGCCTGCCAGGTACATAATGCATAGACTGCAACTGACCGCTGATCGGCATATGCATGCGATGGTAATCGCGAGGTGACAGGTACAGTGTTGCATACTGTCCGTCAACGAAAGGTGCAGCGTCAGATTCACGACCGCCCAGCAGATCAAGTGCAGTGTAGTTACGGCCTTTGGCCTGAAATATTTGATCGACCTCAATTTTACCCAGTTGTGAAACACATCCGTCCACCGGACTTACGACCGAGTTTGGAGTCGGGTCTACAGGGCGTAGTCCCGGTTTTAATTCACGCGTAAAGAACTCGTTAAAAGTGCGGTAGTGATCAGCGGACTCGTACACTGCCTCCTGCATGTTTATTTTGAATAATGTTGAAAATTTTCTGATTGCTGCTGCGGTAAAGCGGCTTTCTATTCTGGTGAGTCGAAAGATTACCCTTGATACCAGGTGGTGGGGCAATATATACAATGGCCATGATTTGAGTCGATCAGTGAAGGCTTGCAAGGTTGATTTCCGGATAGAGTGCCAGGTAACAGATCGGTCAATTGTACAGCCTTGTGCGGTGTAATGCGCTAGTGTAGTGTGGGCCCATTTGCCCCGCACCTGCGTTACCCGGTTTTAAATGGACCTGGGTTGATAATTAAGAGTGCCCATGGCCTGCGAACTTCGCTTTGGTGCGAACCAAATGGCAAACTCTCATTTATACCATTTGAAGGTCACGCCACACGCATGTGGGCCACTTTCATCAAATTAAATCTACCTGGCGAGATCCGAATTACAATGTCTGACACCATGCGCCCTTTGTTGCAGCTTGAGAGCTGCACACTTGCACAGCTAATAGAAGCGGGTAGCGTCTATTTGTCTGAACACCAGCTGGTCTATGGGCATGGCACCGACAACGCGTTTGATGAGTCAGCCTGGCTGTCCATGGAGGCGTGTGGCTACTCACCGGCACAGCCGTTAGATGACTATAATCTTGCGGTTAATGCAGGTCATCTGGCAAGGGCAAAAGACTGGTTTCAAAAGAGAGCTGTCGACAACATACCAGTGGCGTATATTACCGGCCGCAGCTGGTTTGCGGGTCTGGAGTTTATCACCGATGATCGTGCCTTGATTCCCCGCAGCCCCATTGCCGAGCTAATTGCCAGTGAGTTCCAGCCCTGGCTGTCGAGCGCCCCGGATGCGGTGCTCGATTTGTGCTGTGGTGGTGGTTGCATTGCCATTGCTACTGCGCTGGCGTTTCCACAGGCGGTAGTGCACGGTGCTGATCTCTCGCCAGAGGCATTGCAACTGGCGGCCTGTAATCGATCTAAACATCAACTGGACGACAGGTTGGGACTTTTTGAAGGAAATTTGTACGCACCGTTACCGCGTGGGCAGCGTTATGATCTGATTGTTTCAAACCCGCCTTATGTTGATCAGCAGGATATGCAGTCACTGGCGGCTGAATTTCACCACGAACCTCAGCTGGGATTGGCCGCCGGCCCGGATGGTCTGGACATTGTCGAACGTATTCTGGCTGATGCCAAAAAAATGCTAACGCCGGGCGGTGTTCTTATCGTAGAGGTGGGAAATTCAGAAGCGGCAGTGGAACAGAAATTTTCTGATTTAGGGCTTATGTGGCTGGAGTTTGAATTCGGTGGCAGTGGTGTATTTTTGATTAGCGCAGAAGCGTTGTAATCAGCTGCTGACCGATTATGCAGTCAGCAGCTTTTGCATAAACGCTATTCCATATTGAAAGGTAGCTTCGATACAGACTCTTTAAATTTTCTGTCGTTTTCGAACAACTGCTGCAAGTCGGGGTCATCTGCGTAGTATTCTTCATTGGCCTTTGCATTGGCCATTTGTTCTGCAAATTGTGACTCTTTATCTGCGGGTGTTTCAGATTCCTGTTGCGAGAGAAAGTCACCAATTTTAATCTGGGTTTCGATAAACACATCCTGATCAGATATCAGATCAACGGTTTCCAGAGCTTTCTCGGTCAATCCATTTTTGACCTGGCTTTGCGCAAGCATTTTATATGCACTTGAAATTACCGCAGGGTCAATCTGCAGCTCTGCAATAGCAGTCGTCGCCAGGTCATACGTCTGTGATCCTGAATTGACTTTCCCATAGGTCATCATGTAGTCCGCGATGGCGACCTGGGCGATAATTTTTTGCTCGCTGTCTTCAATGGCTTCTGCAAATTTAACGGCGTTTTGAAATGCAATTTCTGCGGCTTCAGTATTCTGAAACTTTTGATAGGTAGTTGCCAGACTAAGAGAGGCAGCAACCTTGTCGGCATCTGTTTCCAGCGCTGCGATTGCCGCTGCAGAATCGGAAAGTGTGAGATTAACCTTTTTAGTAGGCTCCTGTTGCTGAACGATATAATGCTGACCATATATATTAAGCAAAGGATCTTTCACCCGTGAAACAAGGCCTGTCGCAGTGCCCGGCATATCTGCTTCTACCAGCATAGCGATTTGATGGTGTAACACGTCAGCAGAATCGTGGAGTTTCTCCCATTCCTCAAAGACCCCGATGACCAATTCCTCTTCGGGTTTTTCGCTTGTGGTGGCAGCCGTCTCGGGGCCGGTACCACCGGCAGCACCAGTAGCAGCGACAGCACCACCCGCAGTGGCCGGGTCAATCTGTGTTGTTTCTGTTTGCTGTTCTTCGGCTACCAGTGCAATGGTAGGTAGTTGGCCAACGAGTCCGAAGTGATAGCTTGCGTAAGCACCACCAGCAATAGCCAGTAGCCCACCGGCTAAAACTGCATGTAAAACCTTATTTTTTGGTTCTTCATACGAGACCTTAAGCATTTCCGTGAGTGGCTCATCGGATCGCTGTTCCGGCTCCGGCGCGGGTTCGGGCTTTTTTTCTTTCCGCTTTTTGGGAGGTGGTGGTGCGTTGTAAGTAGCCTGCTTCCGGATGTATCCTCTCTCTGCTGACTCAAGCTTGTGCTGGAGGCTTCCCTCAATCTGTTTTTGGCGGCTGAACTTCTCCATCACCACACCACAGTTTGAGCACACTTGTGGATCCTGTGACAGGTCTTCGCAGGCGGGGCACTCGGTACCCTGTTGTTCTGAAGCTACTGTGATTGGGACTAATGTCAAGCCATCCGTGCTGGTGTCGCATTGCAGGCCGATTTGAGTCAGTCGCTCACGATGCTTTCCGGCAGTGGCTTCATCAACATTTTTCAGCAGCTTGAAGGGTTTTTTCTGTAGGTAGAGATGCTGACAGAGATTATCAAAGGCGGACTCCGGTTTCGTATATAATGCTGCCAGTGCCTTTCGCAATTCTGATTCAGGTAGTTCTCGCGAAAGTCCGGTTATTATTAAATCGACTTTAGCCACTTCGTGCTGCTCCATTAGTTTTTGCTAACCCATTTCTATGGGCATGTTAGAAAACTATCGGAATACCTTTGTATTTCCTGAGTAGCAATCATTAATGGCGTCACAGTTTTTAGTATCTGAAGCGGCAATGATTGCTGATCCGCCGGGCGTTATTGTTTCTGCAATTGGCTTGATCTTTGATTTTTCTACGTTATTGGCAAACTTAACCGGCGGATATGCTATACCCCTGTCTGCGCCGGGCAATGAGCAGCTCTGATCGATCATTGTTGCTGAATCCGGATGCTTTTCACATTTTCCACAGCTGGGAAAGCCACCGATTCCCGTTCGGCCTGAGGTCGCCCGGGGGTTTACTCAAATTCAACCGTTTTTAGATTTTAAGTTAAAATAAAATCAGTTACGTAACCTGCGGTGTCACCTGATGCAAGACCTTCAAATTCTGCGCGACAAGATTCGTCAACGGTATCTGCAGACCGAACCGGAACTTGTCGCCGAGCTTCTGGCAGAACAGAACCTCAATGAACGCGAACGTTCCATGCTCGTGGAAACCGCGGCAAAAACAGTAGCCGGGTTACGCCAAAGGAACGATCCCACCATCATGGAGAGTTTCTTATCCGAATACGGTCTGTCGACTCGTGAAGGGGTAGGCTTGATGTGTCTGGCAGAGGCATTGTTGAGAGTGCCGGACGCGGCGACGGTAGATGAGCTGATTGCCGATAAAATCGAACCTTCAAACTGGGGCATTCACTTAGGTAAGTCCAGCTCATCATTGGTCAATGCATCCACCTGGGCGTTATTGCTCACCGGTCGGATCCTCGATGACGCCAGCGAAAGTGCAGATAATCCAGCGCCTGTGCTTGCACTGCGACAACTGATTCGCAGGCTTGGAGAACCGGTCGTCAGAACAGCAGTTAGCCAGGCGATGAAAATGCTTGGTAAGCAATTTGTACTCGGTCAATCAATCAATGAAGCCATGCAGGAGGCGCAAGCGCTCGAAGCGCAGGGCTATACCTATTCCTACGATATGCTGGGGGAGGCTGCTCGTACTCATGACGATGCCGAGCGTTATTATCAGGCCTATGCCGGGGCTATTGAAGCCATTGCAAAAGCAAGCGGTGAGGGTGTAACCAATCGGCCTGGCATCTCCGTGAAGCTATCTGCCTTATATCCGCGCTATGAGTACACTCACAAAGAGGCAGTCATGGAACACCTGTTGCCGCGTATTGCCGCGTTGACTGATCTGGCGGCTGCGGCGGATATCGGTTTGAATATCGATGCTGAGGAAGCCGACCGTCTGGACTTATCCCTCGATCTTATAGGGGCTCTGCTTGAACGCAGCAATCATCCGGATTGGCAAGGCTTTGGTGTGGTTATACAAGCGTACGGGCGCCGGGCTTTGCCGGTGATAGACTGGTTAATTGCAGCGTGTAAGCATCATAAACGCAAGGTGATGGTCAGGCTGGTCAAAGGTGCGTATTGGGATGCCGAAATT
>CAKZVB010000161.1 GCA_937922015.1 uncultured Granulosicoccaceae bacterium | reverse complement strand
TTCATGAATCATGGTGCCGGTGCTGCATTTATCGCCAGTATAAATACTCTGTGCGCCGTTACCCTGATAGCCAATCCAGCTGGCGCAACGGTCATCCTTTACAAAGTCCACAAAGTCTGGGTAGGCGATGGCATTGCTGCTGGTACGCTCGACGAGGGTGATGGCCTTAAAGGAATTCCAGTGTTCAACCGCTTCTCGGACTTTGAGTTTGGCGCTGCTGGAGAGATCGCTGCTGATTCGATAAGGAACGAGTCCGTTTGGCCAGATGCGTCCGTAGGAAGTGTTGCTAAGGCCCCGGGTCTGACGTTTGTCAGCGCGTCCAAAGAAATCCTCTGATTTGCCGAAAATTATATCGCCTTCAGCCATTGCTGTGCCGTTGGAGTCTGTGAGAGTTCGGGTGTGTAGCTCCCCACCCCGGAAGCTAAGGGTGACTTGCTCAGCAATATAGGGTTTCGCGGTACTTGTATTGGCAACGGCTATTAAAGAGCCTGTCACTATATATAACAAGCTAGTTTTTATAGTTGAAAATTTCATTTATTTAACACAACCCCAGTTCAATAACTGCCGGGCGAGCCCGGCGAGTATTAAATGGTTGGCCTTCGTTGGGCTAACCTCTGCGACTTTTTATTCGTTATTTTTTGTCGCGTCGTAAATACCCGGCAGATTTAACAATGTGACGCCGCCGTGCATCCGGTGCGTTGTAACGACTGAGGTTCAGGTTTCTTGACAAGAGTTTTTGTGACTGCTTGTGGTTTTGTGAACCAGGGCATCAAATTCGGCCCGGAGGCTTGGCCGGGATTCCTGATTTGTTGTTTTTGTCCAAATCGGCAGTTTACAATTGGGCCTCACTCTTGGTGGTTGTTGCATAAAAAGATCATGTTGGATCAAATTGTTTACATGTCTTTGTTGAGGTTTATTCGATTTGGTAAGTATTTAGAGATCGCTCATATAAACTGCCAAAACGGGCTTTTAGCCGGTTAGTGTTTAGCGGTACCATACGACTAATAAGTAATTTTCCTCGGTGTGGCAGGTGCAGAAGTTTAGGACGTCTGCCGGATTTTCGTGTTAAGAAACAAACGCGCCGAAGGCTCGTCGGACAAATAATGTTAGAGAAAAAGCACTAGTGCGATTGAGCGAAATAAAGCTATCCGGGTTCAAATCATTCGTCGATCAAACGTCGTTGAAGTTACCTGGTAATCTGACCGGCATCGTCGGTCCGAATGGTTGCGGTAAATCCAATACCATTGATGCCGTGCGCTGGGTCATGGGCGAGTCCTCGGCCAAGCATCTGCGCGGCGAATCCATGGATGATGTGATTTTCTCCGGTTCTTCTGCCAGAAAGCCGGTGGGGCAGGCGTCAGTTGAGCTGGTATTCGATAATAGCGCCGGCAAACTGGGCGGGCAGTATGCGGGCTACAACGAAATTGCCGTCCGTCGACGGGTGACCCGCGATGGTCAGTCGCAGTACTTTCTCAATGGCACCAAGTGCCGCCGCCGGGATATCACCGATATTTTTCTGGGCACGGGACTCGGTCCGCGAAGCTACGCGATTATCGAACAAGGTATGATTTCACGGCTCATTGAAGCCAAACCCGACGATATGCGTGTCTACCTTGAAGAAGCGGCCGGCATCTCGAAGTACAAAGAACGTCGACGCGAAACCGAAAACCGCATCCGTCATACCCGTGACAATCTTGATCGGCTTAATGACCTTCGCGAAGAAATCGACAAGCAGCTTAGTCATCTGCAGCGCCAGTCGCGCACCGCTGAACGCTATAAAACACTTAAAATTGATGAGAAAAAACAACGCGCTGAATTGCTGGGGTTAAAGTGGCGCGAGTATCACTCCGCACTCGACTCCTTCGAAGAGCGGCTGTCAGAACGTCAGCAGAATGTTGAGCTTGCAATCGAAAAGCATGATGCCGCCGAAGAGACAATAGAAGAGATGCGTGAGCAACGCATGGACCTCGATCGTGAACTCAATGATATTCAGGGCAAATTTTACGCTCTGGGTGCCGATATCACGCGCGCTGAACAATCCATCGGTCATGCGCGCAGTGAGCTTCAGAAGCGTGAGGCGGAAATGGTGCGCATCACGCAGGAACTGGCAGAGGCCGAGAAAAACATTGCCGCTGACCGGGAGGCGATTCAGGAAATAGAAGCAGCGCTGGCGGCTGCGGGCCCCACCCGCGAAAGAGTAGACAATGAGCTTCAGCAGGCGACGGAAAAGTATGAGCAGGCAGAAGAGAATTTTCAGGAGATGTTCTCTGTCTGGGAAGAGCTAAGTGCATCGCATGCAGAGCAGGAAAAAATTGCGCAGGTTGAAAATGGCCGTGCAAATCAACTGCAAAAGAATCTGAACGATCTCAAGCAACGCAGTCAGCGTTTAGAGCATGAAAGAAGTGAGCTGCAAGGCAGAGACCTGTCGGCAACCCTGGCCAGCCTGATGGCTGCTCAGCACTCAAAAAGCGGCGAGGAAAACGAACTCAGACAGCAGCTTGAAGAGGCAACAATGGTTCTTGCCGAATCACGTGAGCAGGCGCTTGCCAGTAACGCCGAACTGGATGATCTGCGTACAGAGTTGCAGAGCGCCAGTGGGCGATTGGCGTCACTTGAAGCTCTGCAGCAGGCGGCTTTGGGTGGCAGTGAAGAAAATCGACAACAGTGGTTGCGCGAGCACAATCTTGAAGACGCTCCGTTGCTGGCAAAGCATCTGGACATAGACAGTGGCTGGGACAAAGCAATAGAAGTAGTGTTAGGCGATTTTATGGAGGCGGTTTGTGTAGAAGACTTTGACTCCATGAGTAAAAAATTACTCGACATGCCGGACAGCGGCCTAAAAGCGCTGCAAGACAACGTAGACGACAAAGACGTCGATGGCGGCAAGTGGCTGGCATCGATGGTCAGTAGTACCGCTGGAATTGCCGAGTTGCTGCACGGAGTGACAGTTTGCGAAACTCTGGAAGAGGCATTCCAGTCGCGCGATACCCTGACTGCCGGAGAGTCTATCGTCACAAGAGACGGTGTGTGGATGGGCAGGCACTGGTTATGTGTGCGCCCTACCGATGAAAGCGGCGGTGTGCTGGCGCGACAGGAAGAACTCGACAGTCTCTCGCAGCACACCAGAACACTTGAGGCCTCTATACTCGAGCTCGAAACCACTGTCGCTGCACAAAAAACAAAAGTGACCGAGTACGAATCACAGCGTGACAAGTGCCAGACACTGATAAATGCACGCCACCGTGAAGTAAGCAGCATAGCGGGTAAAATTGAATCGGCTCGATCACAGCTTGATCAAACCGGTAAAAGGACCTCTGCAGTTGATAAAGAACTTGAGGAGCTTTCTGCGGTGCTGGCTCGCACCACACGAGAGCAGGCGGAAGCGCAGAGTCTGGGTACTGCAGCTGATCAGCAATTGCAGATACTGCGCGCTAAAGTAACCGACATGGAAGCGCAAAGAGGCCAGGTTGCAGCCGAACGTGACGCTGCACGTCTGGCACTCGGGAAAGTACGGGACGACGGCCAGGCAACTATCGTCAAGCTGGAGTCAATGAAATCAGGTCGTCAGTCGACAGAGCAGAATATGCAGCGTGTGCAACATCAACTGACGCAGTTGCAGGCGCGCCGTGAAGAGCTGATGTCTGAACAACAACCCGATGCCGGCGAGATAGATGTTTTAACCGAAAAGCTCGAGTCTCTTGTTGACAGCAGGGGCGAGGTCGAAGCAAATTTGCAAGCTGCCAGGCGCAAACTCGAAGATCATGATCGTCTGCTGCGGGAGCAGGACCAAACCAGAAACAGGCTTCAACAAGAAGCAACTACTGCCCGTGAGCTGGTACAGCAGGTCAATATGGAATCTCAGGAATCCAGAGTCCGGCTTAAAACCATCGACGAACAACTGGCAGAAGCCGGTGTGGATCGCGAGGAGCTCATGCCAACCATCCCGGAACAGGCAACCGTCGACGAATGGTCAGAACAGCTGGAAGAACTTGAGCGTAAAATCCAGAAACTCGGGCCCATTAATCTTGCAGCAATCGAAGAGTATCAGGAGCAGCAAGAGAGAAAAGAGTACCTCGACGCCCAGCACGCTGATATCACAGAGGCACTGGAGACGCTGGAAGAGGCTATTCATAAAATCGATAAAGAAACACGTGCAATGTTCCGCGAGACCTTTGACATCGTGAACAACAAATTGCAGGAGCTGTTTCCGCGTTTGTTCGGTGGTGGGCAGGCAATGCTGGAATTAACCGGCGACGATATGCTCGATACCGGCGTAGCGGTTATGGCGCGCCCACCCGGAAAGCGTATCAGCAGTATTCAGCTGTTGTCAGGTGGTGAAAAGGCGATGACGGCGGTGGCGCTGGTGTTTGCCTTTTTTCACCTGCGACCGTCGCCGTTCTGTATGCTCGATGAAGTCGATGCGCCACTCGATGACGCCAACGTGGGTCGGTTTGCGAAGCTGGTTGCTGAAATGTCCAGTCAGGTTCAATTCATATTTATTACCCACAACAAAGTAACAATGGAATTGAGCACACACTTAATGGGGGTGACAATGCAAGAACCAGGTGTCTCCCGATTGGTTTCGGTTGATGTGGATGAAGCCGTAGAACTCGCCGTCGCGTAATCGACAAACGTTGATTAATGTGCACAATCTTGTCGATAACGTAATCTCTTAATCAAAAATGTGCCTCGTTCGCCTGCTGGCATCGCAACGAATGAGGTTAAAATTTTTTTACTAAGCAAACCAATAGGTCATAAGCGCTGATGGAATTTTTTCGGTGGTTTCTAATTCTGGCTGGCATCGCCATGCTGGCAGTTACATATATGCTTGGACGTCGTAAAGTCGATAGTATCGACTACCGAAGGCGTGTTGCTGAAGAGGACGAATTCGATCCTTCGTTCGAAGATCTGAGTGTGCCGATCAGCGGGCGGCCGTCTGAAGATGTCTCCTACGACGGCGTTGACGAAATTCGCTATGAAGATTCTGATGCGGTCTATGTTGAAGCCGATGAATTTCCCGATGAATTTCCCGATGAGTTTCCCGATGAGTTTCTCAGTGACGCCGAAATAGACGGTGTGCTGCCAGCCAAGACCACGAACTCTTATGATGCAGATGCCAGGGACATGGGGCTTGAAGATGACACGTCTGATTCAGCGCTGCGTCGTGGTACCGGGGCGAAAGTAAAGAGTTTCGCCAGTGCTGTTAAGCAGGCTAATCAGCGAAAAGAACGCGGTGATGCGATAGATTTTTCTTCAGAGTTCGAATCCTACCCTGAAGAGGTAATGGATATAGATCAGGTAGCAGAGATTGACCAGGTATCGGACATAGAGCAGGAAGAAAAAATAGTCACTGTTAACATTACCGCGCGCAATCAAAAATTTAATGGTGCAGACCTGAAACGGGTGTTTGAAGCGCACGGCTATAAATTCGGTAAGATGTCTATCTACCATTGCAGTCTTGAACAGAAAAAAGTTTTTTCTGTTGCCAATCTGGTAAAACCCGGCAGTTTCGACGTGGATAACATGGATAGTTTTACTACACCGGGTATCACGTTGTTTATGCGTCTACCAGTCACTCTCGACGCCGACGTGGCATTCGATTTTCTCATTCGTGAGGCCACCGATCTTGCCGAAGAGCTTGGCGGGCAACTTCGTGATGCAGATCGAAGCACATTGAGTAAGCAAACTATTCAGCATATGCGCGAAGAAATACAGCAGTACGTTTTCAGACAACAGCAGGCAGTCCAGGCTTAAACGCTAATACAACCACTCTCTTTACCGATTTGCTGCGGGTGCCGACTTAGCGCTCGCCGGAACCCGGAGTTCCCGCAGGAATAAACTATGTCTACTGCCGGTGTGCCTTCCGATATCGAGGAGCGTGCAGCAACACTGCGAGACCAGCTCAACCATCACAATCACCTGTATCATGTGCTTGATGCACCGGAATTGCCGGATCCCGAGTACGACAAACTGTTTCGTGAATTGCAGCGCCTTGAAGAGCAATATCCGGCCTTGCAAATGCCGGGCAGCCCTACTCATCGAGTGGGTGGCGGTCCGCTGGATAAATTTTCCAAAGTCGAGCATCGTCAGGCAATGCTATCTCTGGATAATGCATTTTCTGTCGAAGAGCTGACAGCTTTTGATAAGCGTGTCAGAGAGCGACTGAAAAGTACCACAGCAACGATTGAGTATGTTGCAGAG
The DNA here is from genome assembly GCA_937922015.1 of uncultured Granulosicoccaceae bacterium. Classification (GTDB taxonomy): domain Bacteria; phylum Pseudomonadota; class Gammaproteobacteria; order Granulosicoccales; family Granulosicoccaceae. The sequence continues at coordinate 3,296 of CAKZVB010000161.1, read as the reverse complement.
CCCAAGCTTGACGGGCTGGCCGTAAGCCTGGTTTACCAGGACGGAATTTTTGTTCAGGGTGCAACGCGTGGCGATGGTCAGACAGGTGAAGATATCACCCCTAATTTGCGCACAATAAAATCCCTGCCGCTAGTGTTAAAAGGTGCACCGAAGGGTCGTATAGAAGCCAGAGGTGAAGTCTTTATTGATAAGCAGGCGTTTGAATCCCTCAATAAAGATCAACAGAACAAGCAGGAAAAAGTATTTGTCAATCCCCGCAATGCTGCGGCAGGCAGTTTACGGTTGCTGGACTCATCAATCACAGCATCGCGTCCGCTGCGAATTACCATCTATTCCACAGGGCTTCTTGAGCTTGATGAGCAAACGCCTGAAACTCACTGGGATATGTTGCAGTGGTTTGGTGATATGGGTTTTCCGATCAGCACCGTGAGCGAAAAGCTTGATGGGGTAGCGGCGTGCCAGGCTTACTACGACACCATTCTGCAAAATCGCCAGTCACTTGATTTTGAAATTGACGGTGTGGTGTTTAAAGTGAATCGCTTTGACTATCAGCAGCAGCTTGGCTTTGTTTCCCGTGCGCCCCGTTGGGCGGTCGCTTATAAATTTCCTGCCGAAGAGGCAACTACCACGCTATTGTCAGTAGATTTTCAGGTAGGTCGCACGGGCGCATTAACACCGGTTGCCAGGCTGGAGCCTGTTTTTGTTGGCGGGGCAATGGTCAGCAATGCCACATTGCACAATATGGATGAGGTAGCACGAAAAGGGATAATGGTTGGTGACACAGTGGTTGTGCGGCGGGCGGGAGATGTAATACCTGAAGTTGTTTCAGCAGTAGAATCAATGAGGCCGGAATCAGCAAGTCACATAGGGTTGCCGAAGAGTTGCCCGGTCTGTGATTCGCCAGTGACGGTCAGTGATGATGTCGCTGTAGCTAAATGCTCGGGCGGATTTGTTTGTACCGCGCAACGTCGTGAAGCGTTGAAGCATTTTGTTTCACGGCGCGCCATGAATATAGACGGACTGGGCGAAAAGGTGATCGACCAGTTGCTGGCTCGCGATCTGGTTAATCGACCAAGCGATTTCTACAAACTGAATAAAGAACAATTGCTGGAGCTTGATCTCATTGCTGAAAAATCCGCAGATAATCTGCTGGCAGCAATTGAGAATAGTAAGAAAACCACCCTTGACAGATTTTTGTATTCACTGGGCATACCCGAAATCGGTGAAACAACCGCAAAACAGCTGGCCCTGCACTTTGGTCAGCTTGAATCTCTGATTGCTGCGCCTCTTGATTATTTTGTTCCCACAGGGATAGAAGGCATTGGTAAAACCCGGGCGCAGACAATAGTGAAGACCATTGCCGATGAGCCGCAACTGCCGGACGGCGAAGCGTTAAAGCAATGGTTGCTTGATTCATTGCCTCGAATTAAACCGGCAGAGGTGGATAGTTTGTTGAAAATGTATCCTGATGCTGTGGCGCTTAGAACCATTGAAGTAAATGCAATTCAGTCAAAGGGGGAGTCGCGGGTCGAAGGGGTCGGGCAGACCATGGCCGGTTTGATTGTGCAGTTTTTCCAAACCGAAGAGAATATTGCTGAAATAGAAAATCTGCGTAAAGCCGGCGTTGAGTGGACAGTCGCGCAAACGCCGGTAGCCGCTGCAGGCGAGGGCGTGCTGGCTGGTAACGTCTATGTTATTACCGGTAAGTTTGAAAACATGGCACGTGATGAAATTGCCAGCAGGTTGGCGAGCAAGGGTGCAAAGGTAACAGGATCAGTGTCGAAAAAAACCACCGCCCTTATCTGTGGGGAGGCGGCTGGATCTAAATTGTCAAAGGCCGAGTCACTGGGAATAGAAATCATCGATGAAGCAGCGTTAGCGCTTTTGTTAGGGTCTGATGAACTGTGAATGGTAAGCCGTGAATATAGATATTCGTTTTCACTGAAAAATTGATGTCGGCAGTAGAGTGGCCGGTATAGTTTCACAAGTGAAGAATAAAACGCGGCTGAAAATTCAATGATCGCTGTGTTATATTTCTAGCACAAATACGGTTTGAATCGGTGGGATTTGAATGTCAAAAATTGCTGTAGCTGGTGCTGCGGGACGCATGGGGCGACAACTGCTGCAAGCTGTGCTGGAACGTGAAGACATTGTTCTTTGTGGTGCCACTGAACACCCGCAGGCAGAAACCCTGGGAATGGACGCAGGGCTTTTAGTGGGTAATGAAAAGCTGGGTATACAACTGGTTGATGCGATTGCGTCTATTGATCAGTCTGTTAACACCATTATAGATTTCACCAGTCCGGCCAATACGCGTGCACTGCTTGAATACGCCGCGGCAAACAGCAAAAACCTGGTTATCGGTACTACCGGGCTGACCGAAGAGGATAAAGCACTGCTGAACGATGCTGCCAAAAGTACTGCTATTGTTTTTGCCAGCAATTACAGTGTGGGTGTAACGCTGAGTCTTGAATTGCTGGCTCATGCGGCAAAGGTGCTGGGTGATCATTACGACATTGAAATCATTGAAGCGCATCATCGTCATAAAGTAGATGCTCCCAGTGGCACCGCATTGAGTATGGGGGAGTCCATTGCACAGGCGCAGGGTAAGGATTTAAATTCGTGTGCTGTCTATGCCCGCGAAGGTATTACCGGCGCACGAGAGGACGGTGCCATTGGATTTGCAACTGTCCGCGGTGGCGATGTTATCGGCGAACATACCGTGATGTTTTGCGGGCAGGGTGAAAGATTGGAAATTACCCACAAAGCAACTGACCGGATGACTTTTGCACGTGGTGCAGTTCGCGCGGCATCCTGGGTCGCAGGTCAGCCGGCGGGTTTATACAGCATGACCGACGTCTTGCGCGTTAATTGACAAGTATCTGAAAATTCAAGCTGCCAATCCCTGGACTGGCAATATTAGTTGTTCAACACTGGCCGTGAGCGAGAGAATAATCACAATGAGTCTGCCTAAATGACAATAGCAGTCGTATTTCCAGGGCAAGGATCCCAATCGCCGGGAATGTTAGCAGAGCTTGCTGCTGAGTACCCGGTCGTTAAAGAAACGTTTGCTCAGGCATCCGATGTACTGGGCTATGACGCCTGGGATCTATGCCAGAATGGCAGTGTTGAAAAGCTGGGGCAGACAGAATTCACCCAGCCACTTATGTTTGTTAATGGCTATGCCGTCTGGCGTGTGTGGCAGCAGCTGAATGCACCAATGCCGGTCATCATGGCGGGGCACAGTCTGGGTGAATATACCGCGCTGACTGCCTCTGGTGCGATCAGTTTTGAAA
>CAKZVB010000160.1 GCA_937922015.1 uncultured Granulosicoccaceae bacterium | reverse complement strand
GCCGAACAATTATCAACGCAGACCTGCATCAGCCAGGTTGGTGTTGTTCGCTGGATCACGCATCGTGAATCCAATCTGCAAATAGGAGTAGAAACAGTCAGTGACACAATACAGGCTGTTTTAGTAAGGAAAAACGGCAATCAACATGCCCCGCAACTTGAAGCGCTTCTCTTCTTAGACCCCTCCCGAACCGGCGATCAGCACATGCTGATCGTACCGCCGCAAAAGTTCAAACTGGGTGAGATCATTGATTTGCATACACATGGTTCCGACTTCACGCCGCAAATGAGACTGGTAGAGAAGCTGGAATTAAATGCCACCGCCGAGTGTTTCGCACTGAAAGCTGCCACTGGTAAACCTGCCGCACCGAGCAGCACTGACAACGCCATTCAAACAGTGATGAGTGAGGAAATTTAATAGCACACACGGGTTCTGGTGCAGTGGTAAGCACTTCATTTCCTGGTGGCGCGCGGATGCGCACGCTCGTAGACTTTCGCTAAATGCTGAAAATCTAAATGAGTATAGACTTGCGTCGTACTGATATCCGCATGGCCTAATAATTCCTGCACAGCACGTAGATTGCCACTTGATTCAAGCATATGACTGGCAAAGGAATGTCGTAACAAATGCGGATAGACGTTGTGCGGTATACCTGTTTTCAGGGCAAGTGTTTTTAATCGCTGCTGAATACTCCTGGGGGAAAGCCGGGTGCCTCTTCTGCTGATAAAAAGTGCTTGCTCGTCACTGCCTGCAGACATCATTTCGCCGCGCCTTTTTGTCCACTGCTGTACCGCTTTGATGGCATGACTGCCCACTGGCAGTACGCGGGTTTTGGAGCCCTTGCCTGTTACACGCACCTGACCTGCGGTGGTCTCAATACTATTTACATCAAGTTGAACTGCTTCGGATAGTCGTAGTCCGGAGGAATAAATGAGTTCAAAGATCGCTCGGTCTCGCAACAATAGAATATCGTCTCCTTCCAGCGCAAACAGTCGCTGTATATCCTCTATCTGCAAAGTTTCCGGCAGACCCCGTTCGTCTTTGGGTGCCGGTACTTCGGCGACAGGATTTGAGTCGATATAATTATGCTTTATAAGATATTTAAACAGCGATCTAACTGCCGACAAACGCCGTGCCAGGCTACGACCAGATAAGCCTTGTGAGTGCTGAGTTGCAATCACCGTACGCATGTTAAACGGATTGGCGCCGCTCCAATCCTCCACATCCAGTTTCTGCAGTGACTTTGCCACCTCTTCAAGATCGCGTCTGTAACTACTTACTGTATGTTTCGAATAGCGTTTTTGAACAATTAGATAGCCACAAAATTCTTCCACAGCCGCCGTAAAATCAATTCCGGCTTCACCACCAGATGACGACATGGGTTTTAAATTGGTTTTTTTCGCTTTACCAACAGCCTTACTGCCTGCCTGTGACTTGGTCAAAAGTTGAACTTAGTCATAAAAGACAGCCAGCCGCGCACTTAACAATTCACCAAAACGCTGTAGAAAATCTGTACCCATATGAGGCGCAAAGCGAGTTTTGCTTTCGCTGGCCAGCGCAATATAGCCCATGTCGATAGTCTTATTACAGACAGTCTGAGAGAGTCGGATGATCGCAACTGACTTCACGGACAATCGGGTATCCGGGAAAAATTGTCGGATTCGATGTGCTGAAGCATGCCCGCAATAGACAGACCTTCTGGTGTGCATATCACGCAGCGATCTTGCAAATGCCGGTTCGTGAGTAGTGATAAATTCCGGCGCGAACTCCATGCAAATGTCAATTACATCGTTGCGCAATACCACCGCACCTACCTCTTCACAACCCAACTGGTTTATCAGTATCGACTGGGTAATTTCGAAGACATCAACTATAGACTCAGCTGACATCAGTCCAACGGAATAGTTATGCAGTAGCTCTGCGAGATGATCATTCTGATGAGCTACGTCTACAATTTCAGCGACTCGATCGCGCAGTTCATTATATTGTTCACGATGCAACGACAGGCGCCGCTCTACCAGTGACACCGCGCCACGTTCGTAGTGAGGCACTTCAATTTCCAACAACAACCCGGGGTTGCGTGAAAAAAAATCCGGACTGCTGCGTAGATAGTCAACTACTGCACTGTCCTGTATCTGATAGTCATAGTCATGGTCTTCGACCAGCGCTTGTTTTTTATTGCTTATCATTATTCTAGTCTGCCTTCAAAAACGGTTTCGCTCGGCCCTGTCATCATTATCGGGGCTTCTTCATTTGACCAATTCACCCACAGATCTCCGCCTGTCAGGTGCACGAGGACTTCCGTATCCAGTAGTCCTTGTTTTATTCCCACCACTACCGCTGCACATGCGCCGGTTCCACATGCCATGGTTTCACCTACACCTCTTTCATACACCCTGAGGTGAATCTCTTTTCTAGTGTCTACCTGCATAAAGCCAACATTTACCCGTGCTGGAAAACGTGCATGGCTCTCAAGCAAGGGACCTAAATGATCTACAGGGGCCGTTGCTGTTGCTTCGACCGTGGTTACAACATGTGGATTACCCACCGCCACTACACCTGCATCAATAGTCTGTCCGCCAACATCTATCTGATAACTATCTGCCTCACGTTCGGCCAAAAACGGCACCTTCGACGGCGTAAACTGCGGTCTTTCCATCCTCACGGTTACCAGACCATCGTCCCTGGCAGTCAATCTCATCAGGCCAGCACTTGTCGACACTGATATTTCGTGATTGGTGGTCAGACCTTTGTCGATCACAAAGCGCGCAAAGCACCTGGCACCGTTACCACAATTTTCAACCTCGCCACCATCGCTATTGAAGATTCGATAATTAAATTCAGCATCACTGCTCGTCGCTGGTTCAACTACCAGCAGTTGATCAAAGCCAATTCCGAATTTACGATGCGATAACCTTTGAATTTCCTGCCTTGTCAGTAGCAAAGGTTGATCTAAGGCATTGATAACGATGAAATCATTTCCAAGTCCATGCATTTTGGTGAAATTGAGTGGCATTCGCCTGCTGCTTTATCCGTTCTTCAACCACGTAAAACCACGCAGTTCTGTAGCTGACGAATGTTAAAGTAAAAAATCACCATTAACGACTAGATAATTGTTTTTTATACTTTTTGTAAGAATGATACATGACACCATAGTGCTTCAAAAACGAGACATTTCGTTCAGTTTTAACTATGACCGTAGTAGAAATTTGAGATTTTTCAGTGACAAACTGAAGAATCAGCAGCATGCCGTCGCTGTCTTTCGCCCATTAGCATATGGATTACAAGACGTTAGTGAAAAACGTGCATGAGTTGTTGAGTCGGATAACTTTTTGAACAGGAAAACCCGGTATTACAGGCAATGTAAAAAAATGTGCCTTTTTACCAATCGGGTTATTGCTCTGGCTACAGCGATCGATATAACGGGTACAAGCTATCCCAGTAGCATTACGGTAAAAAATTCTGTTGGAGAGAAAGTAAGGTGTCTGAATTCGAGAAATCTGCGGGTCGTATCACGGTTGGCAGTTTAAAAGGAAAACTGGATCGTCTTCCCGATGAATGCGTACTGATATTTTCACCTGCCGATGGCGAGGCATTTTTACAGGATTTTAAGTTACAACGCTGCGACGAGGACACCCTTGAACCCCAACTGGTGAGCGTTAGTCTGAAAAGCAGCCTGGGTTGAAACACGCAATCAGCCTGTCGAAGCTTTGCAGAACAACCAGTTTTTTACCGCATTTTCAGCCAGACTGATTAGACCTTCAGCCCGGCCTTTCCAGCGCCGGTTAAGCCGGTAGTAATTTCTCACTGGCGAACAGTGACTCTATTTGTTCTCTTTCGCGAATCAGGTACGCATTAGTACCATCAACCATCACTTCAGCGGCCCGAGGTCGGCTGTTGTAGTTTGAACTCATACAGAAGGCATATGCACCGGCTGAAAGCACCGCCAGCAGGTCGCCACTGGTGAGTCCCAGCTGCCGGTCTTTGCCCAGAAAATCTGCCGATTCGCATACCGGCCCCACAACATCATAGAGTCTGGTCTGCGTACTTGATTGGCGCACCGGGACAATATCCTGCCAGGCACTGTACAAAGCCGGTCTAATCAGGTCATTCATCGCGGCATCCACCACCGCGAAATTTTTATCATCACTGTGCTTGAGATAGTTAACCTGAGTAAGCAGCACACCTGCGTTGCCAACAATACTGCGACCCGGTTCTACAATAATTTCCAGTTCCCGAGTGCCAATTTCATCGGTCATGGCTTGCGCCCAGTCATTGAGATCAAGGGTGGTTTCATCTTTGTATCGAATACCCTGGCCGCCACCAAGGTCGAGATGATGCAAGTTGATCCCCTGCTGCTCCAGCTTGTCGCACAGCAGCAGCAACCTTTGCAAGGCACTACGGTATGGCGATATGTCGGTCAGTTGTGATCCTATATGACAATCCATACCAATAGCTTTGAGGCTGGCTTTGTCTGCAATACAGCGATAGGCCGCCTCTGCCTGTTCTACCGAAATGCCGAATTTATTGTCCCTTAGTCCGGTCGAGATATAGGGATGAGTCATCGCATCGACATCGGGGTTCACCCGCACTGACACGGGTGCTACTACACCATGTGCCGCGGCTACTTCTGCCAGTACTTCAACCTCGGCAGTTGACTCAATGTTAAAGCAACGTATACCAGCTTCGAGCGCCATTGCCATCTCTGAGCGGGATTTTCCAACGCCGGAAAAAACCACTTTTGCCATATCGCCGCCGCCGGCGCGCACCCGCTGCAGCTCGCCTCCGGAGACGATATCAAAGCCGGAGCCAAGTCTGGCCAGCATATTGATAATTGCCAGATTTGAATTGGCTTTCATTGCGTAGCAAATCAGATGTGACTTCGAGCCCGCACCAAGGGCGGCACCAAGTGCTGCATCAAACGATTTCCATGCGGCCTCAATAGACGCGCGTGAATAGGCAAACAATGGCGTGCCGTAGTCCGCCGCCAGTTGCCGGCAGGAAATGCCTTCTACGTATAGTTCATCGCCATTTCTTTCTATGTAGCTCATTGAAGGATATTTTTGTCTCTATTTTTTTTAATTTCGTCTTCACTTAAAGGTTCGATCATAACCGGTACGCCCTCAGCGGGATTTACGGGTTGTGTTTCGACCACATCGCGAACCTTTGTTTTAAAGATCTCGGTGTCTTTGTCTTGCAGTGTATCAAGAGTCTGCTGCTTTAACGTATCAATTGAAGAGGAATCGAGTTGGCCGGCATGTTGTGGTTCTCCGGGGATAAACAGATCCGATTTAAATCCACAGCCCGCCAGGGTGAAACATACAGTTACCGACGCAATTAACGCACTTCCAAACATCTTATTCATTTTCAATACCCTGAGCATTATTTCTGAATTTGAAGTATACCAGTCTGGCAATTTCCTGGAGCTACCAGACATACAAACTGCCACGGCATTTAGTCGAATTGGTCACCAGTTCGAGACGAAAACCAGCGTTATTAGAAATTTTTTCGGAAACCGGCAGCAAGCTAAAGGTACGTTCGACCATCCGGCACTGGTAAACTGTTAGCCACAACAGCTCTATTTTTTCAAATCCGGCGGAGAAAATGACAGAACAATTCGATGGCATAGAAGTGACCACTGGCACAACCCCGACCCATACAGTGATCTGGTTGCACGGGCTTGGCGCTGATGGAAACGATTTCGTGCCGGTAGTTGACGAACTGGAAAAGCGTGCAATTGACAACTGTCGTTTTGTATTTCCCCATGCACCGATGCGTGCAGTCACTATCAACGGCGGCATGAGCATGCGAGCCTGGTACGACATCACCTCACTGGATTTCGATCAAAGAGAACAGGATGCCGCCGGCACTGCGGAATCGAAAGAACTCGTGGAATCACTTATCAATCGGGAAAACACTCGCGGTATCAGCACTGACAAAATAGTACTGGCAGGTTTTTCACAGGGTGGCGCAATTGCCCTGCACACCGCCTTACGCCTGCCCGACCAACTAGCTGGGGTAATGGCGCTATCAACTTATCTGCCAATGGCAGACACACTTGCAGCTGAAAGACACCCGGCTAATCAGCAAACACCGATATTCATGGCGCATGGGTCCCACGACGAAGTAATAGCGCTTCGCTATGCTCAAGCCAGCAAAGAGACTCTGGAAAAGCACAACTACAATGTGGGCTGGAAAACCTACCCGATGGGCCACTCTTTGAGCATGGAGGAAATTATAGATATTGCTGGCTGGTTAAAGACTCTGCTATAGGGTAGCGACTGTGAGCCATTGACAGCAATCTCTAGTCCTCGGTCAGCGGGGGATTAACAAAATTAACCTGCGCTGCTGAACATTCAGCGGGAAGCGGCCAGTCAATTTTCAAGTTAACTACCGATGCCGCTTTCTTGCAGAGGTCCGGTGTGACTCGTTTAACAACCACAAAGCAGCTGTCCTGCTGCAAGTGATGAGAGACTGAAAAATCATCACTTGCAGTGCACCCTGAACTTACTACCTGGGCGGATATATGATGATCACTATCATAAACCGCATCCAGTTTCTCCAGTGTATCTTGATTGGACTGCGCAGTGGCGCCGGACATTTCTAAGGCAGGGTTATCACCCTTACATCCGGCAAGCAATGCCACTACTACCAATAGCCCTGCCAGATTAATAGTGGTTCTGATATTTCGCGTGCCCGCTATCAAGCTGTACAAAAATAGAAATCCAATCGAGAAAACAGAAAAAGAACCCCCGGATGCCTTACCAAACGCACTGTTTTCAGTCAGTACCGGATCGCTAAAAAAACGATCGGGGTTATCAAATAAAGACAGGCCGGTATTGTTTGTAATCCAGTCACTAAAAGAAGGTGTGCTCGAGTACACACCCGGTACACTATTGGAACTTCCGCATCCCAGGCCGAAGCTTGTTACACCCGCCAATTTTAACTCACCATCAATGTTAACTAATAAAGGACCACCACTGTCACCCTGACAGGTATCCTGTTGCAACTCAACATTAGCCGCACAAATATGGTTACTGTTAATTTCCAGACCTGTAGTGTCAAGCCTGTTGGCGTTGAAAAAATCCCTCCACAAACTGCTACAGGCAGCCGCCGGATAGAGTTTTAGTGTCGCTGAAAGTGGTGTATTACTAGTGTAGTCACCCAACGCCGAAGGTGTGAGCGGCTCTCGAACCCTGGTACTGCCCCATCCTATTACAACAGCATTTTCTGAGGCCGCTGTAGCACTGTCCAGTTGCTGTTGCGACACCAGGCTTATCGGCACACCCCTGGCGGGATTTGCCTCGAGTCTCAGCAATGCATAATCATTTCTGCCCCAGGGTCCGACCGTTCGGTAGTTATTGGTCACGATCTCCACGACACGCTGTGCGAAGCGGGGCTCATCGCCAAGTGCGTATGCACCCACATCGACCAGTAATTCCTGCGGATTGACTATCCTGTTCCGACCTTCATTAATATCGACAACACAGTGCGCCGCAGTTAGAACCCAGGCACCGCCCAGATAGGTACCGCCACATAATATTGTGTCCGGAACCGAGGCAGTAACACTGACTTGTGACGATACATTTGACTGTAATGCCAACGATAACTTTTGATAACCATCGTTGTTAAAAAGATATACTGCCGGAATTGACGGCGTAGTGCCCACCAGGTCCAGCGCACCGATACCATTCGGGTTCGGTCTGAACACTGCACCAACACCTCCACCATCACTGCAATTTAGCAACTGTTGCGCAGGCGTCAGAGCGGGAATACCTTCCGATGGAAAATCCAGCACAATTGCACACACTTTGCCGCTGACTCCGAAGCACGGACCCAGGGCAAGCCCGCAATCCATCACAGGTCCGGTAAACTCATCCTGCATTCCACCGCCAAAATAATAACCATCAGCGACCATCGAATTGATTTGCACAGACGCCCTGCGACCGGATAATACCGCCGCCAGAAACGGGAATTGACCCGGGCTTGTCGCACTTCCATTGGTAACCAGGGTTTGTCGATTCCGGCTTTGCGCTGGCGACGCCGGGAATTGCTTGTCATTTTCAGTATGTTGAAGTGAATGACCGGCCACTGCATTGCAGATCGGTGCAAAAGCGTATAAAAAAATGATGGCCGAACCCAAATATCCGTAACGCACAGTCATGTAACACCATTGATGTGAAAACAATGCCGACGTTCAGTGGGCATGAATACAGCAGTAACTGAATCATGCTAAAACTGGCGATGCATTACTCTGACAGCATCCGAAAATCAGCTTGTGAAATACCGCAAAGATGTGCGCTACCACACATTACGGGAGCTCATACCGTCATTCCATCCCGCTGAGGCAACCCGGTTGTCAATCAGACAGTGGTTAGTACCCATCCAGACACATGACCACTGATCACTCTAGCTCGCGATCTTTAGCCGACCACAGGCAAGGTAAAACAAAATCGTCTGTATTTGAAGACAGACAATCTGCAGTATAATTCAAACTCGTTTTCTGGTAATCACAGCGATGACACCGGCTATAAAACTATTGGACAAACTTGGGGTTCATTATCGGATACGCGAATACAAATCCGACGATGACTCAAGAAACTATGGCCAGTCAGCCGCACTGGCATTGCAGCAAGACACCACACAAGTGTTTAAAACACTGGTAGCCATAGTGGACGGAAATCAGCGAAAACCGGTCGTTGCACTGGTTTCTGCCGCCCATCAGCTGGATCTAAAAAAACTCGCGGCCGCATCACAGGGCAGAAAAGCGATGATGGCAGAACCGGCGGTAGCGCAAAAAGTCACAGGTTATGTCGTAGGAGGCATCAGCCCGCTTGGACAACGAAACCGACTGCCCACGCTGCTGGATAATTCAGCAACGAATTTCCAGACAATTTTCATCAGTGGAGGCAAACGCGGATTGCAGCTTGAATTGTGTCCAAAGGATCTGGCCGGTGCTCTGGATGCTCGTTTCACCGACTTACGCAAACCCGGCTGACCAACAACGAAAGATTGACGTTGTTCATAATTGTGAGATAACTCATTCAACTACCAGTCACACTGGCCGCTAACCTGCCCTGAATTGTTACCCGGCACGCAAACGCGCTTATTCAGGGAGAAATATTGTTGCGCAAATCACACCTTAAACAAGCCTTGCTCGCTGCTATGTTGGGGCCGCTGGGTCTTTGTTACGTCAGCATTAATGCAGCGTTGTCACTGACTTTGTTGACACTGGTGTCTATTCTTTTACTGAAACACTACAGTGTCTATTTTCTGCTGATCTCCGTGCCACTGGCAATAGCGTTGGGTCTGTTATTGGTCAACAATTATAATCGCAGAGTAGGTGTACGGAGTTTTACGCTCTCAACCTACATAGGGCGTGTCAGCTGCAAAATAATTGACAAGACACCAACCGCACGCAGCTATAAAAAGGTTCTGGCCAAAGCACGATTAAAAAATACCATCGCCAAACATTTGCACAAGGCGCTTGCAGCCCTTTGTATTATCGTTACCGGATTTATCGCAGCACCCAATATCATTAAAAATGTCGACTTAAAATCGACACCTAAAGCTCATGCGGAACCTTTAACAGAATCTTCGGACAAGAGTGTCGCCGTTAGTATTGTTGCAGCTGACGATGGCAAGTGGACAATAAACCTGGATGAGGGCAATGCGTATTCGGCTTCACTTTCAACCGCCAGGTACGAAAACAGCAGCGATGGGCTCTACCGTCCCAGCCTGACGATGAGTTGTATCAACAATAAGACCAGCGTAACGTTCAATTCGAATGAAATTCTAGGAACAGAAACCACAGCTATAGGTCTGTCAATCGACGATGTCAAACTGTCAGAAACCCGCTGGCCGAGCACTACAGACTATAAATCAGCCAGCGCACCTAAACCGATCAATCTGGCCAGACAACTCATCGACAAAAGGACCCTGGAAATTACTTTTCACCCTTTTGGTAGCAATGAACATAAGTTAGCGCGTTTTAACCTCACCAACAGCAACACGCCGATAGAGACTATAAAAAAACACTGTTCGTGGTAACAAGAACCCGTGCATCACGCAGTTCTATAAAAAATCAACTACCGAATAAATCGCATCAACACATGAACGACCAAGCAATACAGAGCGCCGGGCCGACCAGCCAAACCTGACATCCGGTGTATCAACGGTGTCTTTAAACGGCATTTCAAGGGTCATTGCCGGACACGTAAATCGCTCTGCTATATAGTTACTGCATATACCATAATTAGCTGCCCCCGCTGGTGTCACCGGATACCCTATCTCGGTCTGAAAGTCCGGGTTCAGTCTCTGCAGATTATTTTTAAATTTATTCTGCAAGGCCAGCCGTTGTGGCGTCCAGGAATTAATGCCCTCTGTACCCGCAATAAAGTTATAGGGCAAAGCCTCATCGCCATGAACGTCCAGATTAAAATCAACACCTGTTTCGTGCATTTTCTGTCGCACTAAATAAACCTCAGGGGACTTTTCCATTGACGGTGAATCCCATTCGCGATTCAGATTACAGCCAGCCGCGTTTGTTCTTAAATAACCGCGAACACTGCCATCCGGGTTCATGTTCGGTACAACATAAAATACAGCACTTTTTAACAGCTCCCGTGCTACCGCATTATTACTGTCAGTGAGACCGGCCAGGTAACCTTCCATCCACCACTGAGCCATCGTCTCACCGGGGTGTTGACGGGCGATAGACCAGATTTTCAACCTGGCGTCCGGATTCCCTATCCGCAGCAGATCCAGACTGCGACCATCGAGTGTGGTGCCCAGGGACCGCACCGCCACGTTTGCCACTGCTGCGGTTTTTGCTATGAGCTGGTGGTGACGCTGCATCGGGTATGGCGTGAAATAGGCAAACCAGACCACATCAGAGACAGGGTTAACCGTAAAACTCAGAGATCCGTTATCGTATTCTGCGGGAAGTCTGAACCAGTCCTGTTGATTGCAAGAGGTGACAATTCGATAGTTGTCCCATCCTTTAGGGTAAGAGCTGTCACTGGCATTTTCGATCCGTAAGGTATAGGACTGCCCGGCTTTTGCCGTCATACGAAAGTAGAACCACTGAAAGAATTCGTGACCCGCATCCGGCTTTATTTTAAGTCTGATGTTGTTTGGATTATCACAGGCGATGCAGTCTATGTTACCGCCATCAAAGCAGGAGTTTATGCTTATTGTCATTAATTTTCCGGTGAACCAGATTCGATTGAAAGCGCTTTAAAAACGATCAATCTGCGCTAACAGTTCACTAACATCCGCTTCGTCAGGCATACGCCAGTCGCCACGAGGAGACAGGGATACACTGCCGACCTTCGGCCCTGCGGGCAGGGTAGTGCGCTTGAATTGCTGGGTATAAAACCGCCGGTAAAACAGCGATAGCCATTTCTTAACAGTTGCAGCATCATATTTTCCGTCAAACGACAACAACGCCAGATGGTATATCTTTAAAGCGCTGAATCCATTTCTCAGGTAGTGATACAAAAAGAAATCGTGAAGCTCATAGGGGCCGATTATCGACTCTGTTTCCTGCGCTATCTCATCACTGTCTGATGGCACTAACTCGGGTGAGATTGGAGTGTCCAGTACCCTGATCAACGCCTCTGAAAGCGCGTTGTCTGCACGATGTTTGGCATACCATCGACACAGGTACTTCACCAGTGTTTTAGGCACTGAGGCATTTACATTGTAGGCAGACATATGATCTGCGTTATAAGTACACCAACCCAGTGCAAGTTCTGATAAGTCACCGGTACCAACCACAATACCGGCGGTTTTATTGGCCATATCAAATAGAATTTGAGTGCGCTCCCGGGCCTGTGCATTTTCAAACACTACATCGTGTTCTCCACCGTGACCCAGATCGGACAAATGCTGTTGTACGGAAGCATTAATCGGTATTTCCAGGAGTTCGGCATTGGCGGCCTGCGCAAGTTTATGAGCGCTTTCAAGGGTATGTCCGCTGGTGGCAGGGCCCGGAAGTGTTATGACAACCAGATCTTTATTGTCTTTCGCAAGTAATGCCAGTGCATCTATACAAACCAGCAACGCCAGCGTCGAATCGAGTCCTCCGGATAAGCCTAAAACCAGTGTTTTTGATCGCGATGCCATGACTCTGCGGGCAAGCCCGGTGGATTGTATTTTAAGAATTTCCGTTGCGCGAGCGGCAAACTCATGTTCATCATCGGGGACAAATGGGTGGGCCGGATAATGCCGCTGAAGCTGTGGTAGCTCAATACTGCTTGTTTTTCCCTGCTTGTAATATCCCTGCGGGCGCCTGGCGGCAGCAAAGGTATTGTTTCGCACGCGATCATGACGAAGCTTTTGCCAGTCAAATTCGGCAACCAGACAAGACCCTGAAAATTCAAATCGATCGGACTCTGCCAGCACACTGCCATTTTCAGATAACAAAAGATGGCCGCCAAAAACTATATCTTTGGTGGATTCCGTGGGGCCGGCAGACACATACAGATACGCGCAAACGCCAAGTGCGCTGGCCATGCGTACCAGGTCGCGACGATAGTCTGCCTTGGAAACCAGTTCATTGCTGGCAGACAAATTCACGATAAGCTCAGCGCCGGCCAGCACATGCGAACTCGACGGCGGAATCGGGTGCCATAAATCTTCGCAGATCTCTATCGCAAACTGCGAATCACCTATCGCAAAAAGTTGCTCGCTACACATGCGAAAAGAACCCAGCACCGGGTGGTCTACAATCAGGTCGATGTCTTCTCCCGAGACAAACCAGCGCTTGTCATAGAATTCACCGTAATTGGGATTAGCGATCTTGGGAACAGCACCAAGAACCCGGCCGTGCTGACACACAAAACCAGCATTGACCATGCGACCATCTGACAATCGATGCGGGGCACCAACGACAACAATTTGTTGTGCGGTTGATGATGCTATTTCGTGTATCGCCTGATCACATTGCTGCATCATATCCTGATTAAATAACAGATCTTCACAGGTATAACCACTAATGCACAATTCAGGAAAGGCGACCAGTGATACTGCTTGCAGCGAAGGTTTCTGCAGAGACCGGATGATTTCGCGCGCGTTACCGCGAGGGTTACCCACGGAAACAACCGGGGCCACCGCGGCGACCCGGATAAAACCAAAATCTGCGTAATTCATCGTGTACTCCAATCTGCTGAGCGTCTGTGGTATCGGCGATCTACGAAGACAGCTGTGCCCTGGCCGTTTGTACAGCAGCCCTTACCTGAGCAGGAGCGGTACCACCAATATGGTTGCGACTGGCCACTGATCCTTCAAGTGTGAGCACCTGAAAAACGTCTTCCTCTATTGAACTGTTGAACTTCTTTAGTTCATCCAGACTCAATTCGCTTAAGTCCCTGCCCTGCTCAACACCATACCTTACTGCGTTTCCAACCACTTCGTGAGCCTCACGAAACGGCAAACCGCGACCGACAAGATAATCAGCAAGGTCAGTGGCAGTGGCAAATCCTTTCAGTGCAGCCTGATACATAAATTGTGCATTTACCTGAATCGCCGGAACCATGTCAGCAAATGCGCATAGACAGTCGTGCAGGGTGTCAACGGTATCGAACAGGGGTTCTTTGTCTTCCTGATTGTCTTTGTTATAGGCTAGCGGCTGTGATTTCATCAGCGTAAGCAAACTCACCAGGTGACCGTTTACACGACCGGTTTTACCCCGTACCAGCTCCGGTACATCCGGGTTTTTTTTCTGCGGCATAATACTGGAGCCGGTGCAAAAACGATCAGGCAACTCTATAAAATTAAATTGAGCTGATGACCACAGCACAAGCTCTTCAGACATGCGTGACAGGTGTGTCATCACAATGGCACCGGTGGCGCAAAATTCAATTGCAAAATCCCGGTCACTGACCGCATCAAGTGAATTGGCAGAGATACTGTCAAAGCCCAGTGAAGCACAGGTATGTGCCCGATCTATCGGATAAGGTGTGCCTGCCAGCGCTGCCGAACCCAGGGGCATGACGTTGAGGCGTTTAGCGCAGTCCTGCAGGCGATCGACATCGCGGCTGATCATTTCGTACCACGCCATCACATGATGCCCGAAGGTTACCGGTTGTGCGGTTTGCAGATGGGTAAAACCTGGCATGATGACTTCGGCATGGCGTTCGGCCAACTCAAGCATGCCCAGCTGCAGCCGACGCGCTTGGGCACTGATCAGCGCAATCGCATCGCGTACATACAGCCTGATATCGGTGGCGACCTGATCATTGCGCGAACGCCCGGTGTGCAGCCTTTTTCCGGCATCACCGATAAGATCGGTCAGCCGTGCCTCAATGTTCATGTGTACATCTTCAAGTGCCACAGACCATTCAAACCGTCCTTCTTTGATCTCTGCCGATATTTGATCGAGTCCTTTCAAAATATCGGACACGTCTTTTTCGTCAAGCACACCGACACTACCGAGCATACTGGCGTGGGCACGCGAGCAATCGATATCCTGTTGTGCCATCCGCTGGTCAAAACTGACCGATGCCGTAAAGGTTTGTACAAATTCATCGGTGCTTTCAGTGAAGCGGCCGCCCCACAATTTATTGCTCATTTTATCGGTTGCTCTATATAAACTATTATTCGTCACACACTAGTGAAAACGCGCCGCTTTGTAGTTCACGAACGCGCGATGTCATAATAACGGATAATATCAGGACAAAGCAGCGGTACCATCAGATTGATACCAACCTTTTTACCAGAGCTTTGACCGCAACACGGCTACATGAGCCGGAAATATGGCAAATATCCGCTATTTACAAAAAACAGCCCACTGCTTTTCCCGCTCGGCAATCATCAAATAAGAAATTTGGACCTACATGTCAAAAACGTTAAGAATCGCCACCAGGAAGAGCCCGCTTGCCCTGTGGCAGGCAGAAGAGGTACAGCGACGGCTGGCACAAAAAAATGTTGAATCCACGCTGGTTAAAATGAGTACTCGCGGAGATGAAATACTTGACACACCACTGGCACTAATTGGCGGTAAGGGACTTTTCATCAAAGAGCTCCAGCGCGGAATGATGGAAGGCACCGCAGATCTGGCGGTGCATTCGATGAAAGATGTACCTGCCGAGTTTCCTGCTGGCCTGCATCTGGCGGTAATTTTAACCAGAGAAAATCCAACGGACGCTTTTGTATCAAACAACTATACATCCCTGCAGGATTTGCCCGAAGGGGCGAAGGTCGGTACCTGCAGTCTGCGCCGCCAAAGTCAGATCAGACAGAAATACCCCCACCTGCAGCTTCTGGATCTGCGCGGCAACGTCAATACGAGACTAAAGAAACTGGATGACGGTAATTTTGACGCCATCATTCTTGCCAGTGCCGGCTTAATCAGGCTCGGCATGCAGGACCGGATTAAAAGTGAAATATCAATCGATGAAATTCTACCCGCCTGCGCGCAGGGAGCTATTGGCATCGAGTGTCTTGTTGCGGATACACAAACCAACACCCGGTTACAGTCCTTGCACGATGAAAATACCGCCAGCCGTGTCTATTGTGAACGAGCTTTAAACGCAAGACTGGGTGGCAGCTGTCAGACACCAATCGCGGCCTATTCAACACTGGACAACGATCAGCTGCATTTAACAGGTCTTATTGCTATGCCTGATGGTTCAAAGGTACTCAAGGCAGAAGGCAGTGACCATCGTGATAACGCGGTCGCCCTGGGTAACCGGCTCGCAGAAAAACTGCTGTCAGATGGCGCCAATGAAATAATAGAACATCTGGCACAACAGCGACTCAATGCCAACAGTTAGCAGCGCAGCAAAAAAGCTTGATGGCATGCGGGTGCTGGTCACCCGGCCACAGCACCAGGCGGCGTTTTTTACACGCCTGATACAAGAAGCCGGCGCTGAAGCTGTGCTATTACCGACCATCGATATCAGCTATCAAACACCCGGGTCAATGAAAGCTGCGGAGATAGAAAACGCAAAAAACAGCAATTTGTGGATCTTTACCAGCACAAACTCCGTAATCGGTGCGGCTAAAAGCGGAATACTTGGTCACGTGTCAACGCAGCCTGTCATCGCCGCCATCGGACAGGCCACCAGGCAGGCATTGATCGATCACCAGTTGGTGGTAAACCTGACGCCAACGGCAAACGCAGGCACTGAAGAATTTCTCTCACTGTTTCAAAACCAGTTCCGTAAAGGTCAGCATATCACCATTTTTCGCGGCGACAGCGGACGGGATGAACTAAAAAGACGCCTGGAATCTTTGGGGGCGTTTGTACACTACGCCAGTGTCTACCAGCGCAGGCTGCCGGACATTTCACCTGCGAATGCACTGAATATTTTTAATACAGCAAAGCCTTGCGTAATAACCGTCACCAGTGATCTTGGTCTTACAAACCTGCTGACACTGATACCCGTACAGTCACACCAAAACCTGTTCACGTGCAAGTTGGTAGTAAATAGCGAACGCTGCGCTGTGTCAGCGCGCAAGCTTGGTTTCGATAATCAAATCGCTGTGGCAACTCCCCCGGGTGACAAAGGGCAATTCTGTGCTCTAACCATACTCGCCAAAAATTTGTAAATCTCATTGCCGTTCATCAGGCACAGGCAACTGCACTTTAAGATCTAATTCGTAGCAGAACTACTTGTGAACCTGGAAAGTTTTTTTAACTTGTGAGTTCTAAACAAAGCCAGCACAGGATCGCTCAGCGCGCACAATTGCGGTTTCGAAAATATCCGTAAGTCCTATCCAGGCAACAGATATGGCAAACCAGTTGCAGAGCAATAAGCCGAATACTCATCGCATATGCTCAGGGATTGTGAACCATGCCGCATCTCAACTTATTTTAAAAATTTTTCCCTAAACAGATCCTTTTTAGTGCCGCCTAACGTTCTTGAGATTACAACTTTTAAGATTTTCAGCATGTTATCGCAGCATTATTAAGTGCGATCTTGGCTTTACCTAAATCGGCTGCGCCGCAAGGAACAAAATGAAAAGAACAAAACTGACTACCGCCGCTTTACTGGTCGGTATGACGATAATGCTAAGTGCTTGCGCCAAACCTAAACAGGGGGCGGACTTCGAACACGCAAGCAAAGCTATAAGAGCTGCAGAAATAGCAGGTGCCGCGACCTATGCACCTGCGGAACTTTCGATTGCTTCACAAAATTTTAGCAAGGCACAGGCACTAGCTAACAATAATCGCCAGGATCGTGCCCAAAAATTGCTGCAAATCGCTGTCGCACAGGCCGAACTAGCCAAAGCAGTCAGCGAAGCAGATCACGCTGAAACATCGCTTCAACAATTGCAAGCTGCCTACTAACGGTTCGCCACAGCAACATTATTGAAATTGGATAAACCTGGATTAAACAATGTTTAAGCAATACACGCTCAAAGTAACTCCGCTTCTAATAGCCAGCGGACTGTTGATGGGAGGTTGTGCCACCAAACAAGTATGGATTCCTGAACTGGAAGATGCACAGAACACCTACGAGCAGATTAGCCAGGATCCGATTGTAGCTTCTCTTGCGCATGTGGAATTAGAAGCCGCAAGACGCCAATTGATTGAAGCTGAAACTGCTGCCAATGAATTTCGCAAGCCACATAGCATTGCTCATGAAGCAAAGCTCGCCAAGGTCAAAGCGCTGGTTGCTCAGCAACGAGCACGGGCGCAATCGTCCAATCATAGTTTACAGGTGGCATTGGGCCAGCAGCCACTGTTGTCCGAAGAATTAATTCTTGCGGCAACGCAAGTGCCTGAAGACGAACCAGTCTTAGCCGCAGCCAATCCTGAAGCCAACGGTGATGCCGGACAGCAGGATATTGCTGCCCAACTAGCGGCACTCTCTGCACAACTGGCAGCGCTCCAATCGCAAATTGCAAACTCCACAGCTATAGCACCGATTTCGTCTATCGAGTCTGCCGCAGCACTATCAGAGACACAACCACTACCCGCTGTCGAGCCAACAACCGCAGCTCAGGCGACAACAGAGATAACCGAAGAGCCAATGCTGGCAGCTGCCATGTCAGCACCAGCTAAGCAACAGTCATTAACTTCTCCCGCACAGCTAAAACGACAACTGCAGGCGATAAACGCAAAGCCATCAAATCATGGTATGGCGTTAACTCTGGGTGAGCGTTACTTTGAAAGAGGTTCAGCAAGATTGTGGAACGACCGTGCTGCGCGTCATCTGGATAACGTTGCCTCTGTACTAAGCGGTAACCCGGACCTTGAACTTGATATCGAAGCTCATACAGATAACACAGCAAATGCAGACGACAGCCACAACCTGACAATTGATCGAGCTTTATCGATAAAAACCGCTCTGGTGTTAAGAGGCATAGAGGCTGATAGAATCAATACGACAGGCTATGGCCATACACGCCCTGTCGCCGATAATGCCACTCCTTTGCAGCGTTTACAAAACCGACGGGTGGAACTTATATTTCCTAACGCACAGTAGTACTGACACGGTCAGTGCAGCGTAACAAAAAACCGGCAATGGCCGGTTTTTTGTTGTTTGAACTTGTAGCTATAGACCCAGCGACCCCCACATATCGTCTATTTTGTCTCTGACATCGCGACTCATGACAATGGGCTGCCCCCATTCCCGAGTAGTTTCTCCAGGCCATTTGTTTGTGGCATCGAAACCTATTTTCGAACCAAGGCCTGACACCGGCGAGGCGAAATCAAGATAGTCGATTGGCGTGTTTTCTATAATCGTGCAATCGCGTGCCGGATCCATGCGAGTAGTCATCGCCCAGATAACGTCTTCCCAGCTCCTTGCATTGATATCGTCATCAACCACGATCACCATTTTGGTGTACATGAATTGTCGCAGGAAAGACCAGACCCCCAGCATCACCCTTTTGGCGTGACCGGGATATTGTTTTTTCATAGAGACCACAGCCATCCGATAGGAACACCCTTCGGGTGGCAAATAAAAATCGCTGATTTCAGGAAACTGTTTTTGCAGTATCGGGACAAAAACTTCATTTAACGCCACACCGAGCACCGCGGGTTCATCCGGCGGTCGGCCAGTGTAGGTCGTGTGATAGATTGGCTGATCACGCTCGGTAATCGTCTCTATGGTAAAGCAGGGAAAATCATCCACCTCGTTGTAGTAACCGGTGTGATCACCGAATGGTCCTTCCGGTGCAGTGTCTCCAGGGTGAATAACACCCTCCAGTACAATCTCGGCTGAAGCAGGCACCATCAGGTCATTGGTTTTACACTTGACCAGTTCGGTGCGGCTGCCACGCAACAGGCCTGCAAACGCGTGTTCGGACAAGGTGTCTGGAACAGGAGTAACTGCAGCCAGAATAGTAGCGGGATCTGCCCCCAGAACTACGGATACCGGAAATGGCTGATCAGGGTGACTCTGCTGCCATTCCTGTAAATCAAGTGCGCCACCACGATGTGACAACCAGCGCATAATCACCTTATTGCGGCCAATAACCTGCTGCCGATAGATGCCCATGTTCTGTCGCTTTTTATTCGGCCCCCTGGTAACAACCAAACCCCAGGTGATCAACGGACCCGCATCATCTGGCCAGCAGTGCTGGATGGGATAGCGCGAAAGATCTACTTCACCGTCACTAAAAACTGAATGCTGACATGCGGCGCTTCTGACTGTTTTCGGTGCCATATCCAGCACTTTTTTAAAAATTGGCAGTGACTTCCACGCATCTTTTAACCCTTTCGGAGGATCGGGTTCCTTTAGAAAAGCCAGCAGCTTTCCTACTTCTCTCAAAGACTCGACATCCTGTTCACCCATACCCATTGCCACCCGACGCGGTGTACCGAACAAATTACATAGTGCGGGTATCGAACTGCCCACCGGGTTTTCAAACAGTATGGCGGGTCCCTTGCTGCGTAAAACCCGATCACATATCTCTGTCATCTCGAGCCTGGGATCGATGGGTGTGGCAATTTTTTTTAGCTCACCGTCTGTTTCCAGTGTTGCAATAAATTCCCTCAAATCACGGTATTTCAATGGTTCGTCGTCACCTATGCAGCCAGACCCGTATGTCGTAACAATGCGTCCAGTCTGGGCTCTCTGCCGCGAAAGTTGATAAAGAGTTCCAGCGCTTTTTTAGTACCACCCTTTTCTAAGATGCACTGCAAAAATTCATTGCCCGTTTGATCGTTGAAGATGCCCTCCTCCTCAAACCGGCCAAACGCATCTGAAGACAATACTTCCGCCCACTTGTAACTGAAGTAGCCGGCCGCATAGCCGCCGGCAAAAATGTGCGAAAAGCTGTTTTGAAATCGCACAAATTCCGGCACTTCATACACCGCTACTTCTTCACGAACTTGGTTTAACATTTGATGAATATCATCGGCATTCGGTGAGTCAGTACTCAGATGCACACGCATATCAAACAGTCCAAATTCCAACTGTCTAACGGTTGCCATACCCGATTGAAAATTCTTTGCAGCACGAGCTTTGTCGAGCAGTTCCTGCGGCAGTTTTTCACCGGTTTCATAGTGACCACAAATCATATCCAGCGATTCGCGCTCCCAGCACCAGTTCTCTAAAAATTGACTGGGCAGCTCTACTGCGTCCCATTCAACTCCGCTGATACCCGCCACACTTGAGTAGTCGACCTTGGTCAGCATATGGTGCAGTCCATGTCCAAATTCATGAAACAGCGTAGTAAGCTCGTTATGAGTCAGCAACGCCGGAGCATCACCGACAGGGGGAGTCAGATTGCAGGTTAAATAAGCGATTGGCAGTTGGATATGGTCATCTTTTTGCATTCGGCCCACACAGACATCCATCCATGCCCCGCCCCTTTTATCTTCGCGGGCATAGTTATCCATGTAAAAAGCACCGCGCAGCTCGCCCTGATTATCCTTGATTTGATAAAGGGTGACATCGTCATGCCAGACATCGGCTCCTGTTATTTCGCTTATTTCAAGTCCGAAGAGTCTACCGGTAACTTTGAAAAGGCCCGGTACTGCAAGGTCGGCAGGTATATAGGGTTTTAGATCCTGCTCTGAAAAATCAAACAGCTTCTTTTTCAGTTTGTTTGAATAGTAGGACAGATCCCAGGGTTCAATAGAGTCCAGTCCATGATCCGTAGCTGCAAATTCAGCTAACTGTTTATAGTCCCGCATCGCTGCCGGTTTGGCTTTTTGAGCAAGCTCGTCGATGAAGTTAACTACCTGCTCCGGTGTTTCAACCATTTTAGAGGCCACGGAATATTCCGCATAATTGTCAAAGCCCAGCAGCTTTGCTTTCTCCTGTCTAAGTGACACAATTTTTTCGATCAATGAGGCGTTGTCGCGTTCGGCTTTAGGGTTCGGTCCGACGTGTGATGCCCGGGTGACATAGGCGGTGTATACCTCCTTTCTCAATTCGCGGTCATCTGCAAAAGTCATCACCGAATGGAAGCTCGGAAAATCCAGAGTAAGACGATAACCCTCCTGTTTGTTGTTGCCCGCGCTCTGTCTGGCGAGGTCGAGTGAACTTTGAGGAAAACCTGCCAGATCTGACTCATTGGTGAGCAACTTATCCCACGCCTTGGTGGCATCCAGTATGTTCTCCTGGAATTTAGTACCCAGGTTACTTAGTTCAAGTGCAATTTCTTTGTAGCGATCTTTCTGTTCTCCTTCCAGCGCCACCCCGCCCAGCCTGAAATTGAGCAAACTGTCGTTTATGCTTTTTTGTTGCCCCTCTTCCAGTTGATTCATTTGATCGCTGTCGGCGATCGCCCGGGTTTTATCAAACAAACTTCTATTCTGACCGAGATCAGTGTGCCATGAACTCAGCTTGGGAAGACAGGCGTTGTAGACTTCCCGAATCTTGTCACTATTCATCACCGCATTAAGGTGTCTGACGGGAGAAAAAAAACGCTGCACATCGTCTGTTATTAAATCGAGCTGATAAAGAAAGTTATCCCAACCGGGGTTATCGAGGCCCTCAAGTTCTGCAATCTTAAGACTGCTGTCGGCCAGTAACTGGTCAAGGCGTTGTTCTACAGTATCGAGATCGATTGACGAAAACGCCGGTAGTTCTAGTCTTCCGTGCATGATTGTTCCGCGGTTAAGTTAGGTAAAAGGGGCGTATCGCCCCTTTATTTTTAATTTTTTATATTATAACGTCCGGCAGACTGTGTGTTACACGGCAGTTGCACCAGGCTGGTGTCTTAGACGTCCAGATTTGAAACGGACAGGGCATTGCGCTCTATGAAGTCACGTCTGGGTTCTACCTGATCACCCATAAGCGTTGTGAACACTTCATCGGCAGCCATGGCATCTTCAATTCGAACCTGAAGCATGCGTCT
Organism: uncultured Granulosicoccaceae bacterium; assembly: GCA_937922015.1. GTDB lineage: Bacteria > Pseudomonadota > Gammaproteobacteria > Granulosicoccales > Granulosicoccaceae. The sequence continues at coordinate 6,425 of CAKZVB010000160.1, read as the reverse complement.
GACCTTGCTGTCCATTGTGGTTTCCCACAACTGATCCGGATTCATTTCACCCAGTCCTTTGTAGCGCTGAATTGTCTGACCGCGCTTTGCTTCTTTTAGCAACCAGTCCATCACTTCAGCGAAGGTAATCACTTCTTGCTCTTTCTCGCCCCGTGTAATAACCGCACCCTCTCCTAGCAGTCCGCTTAATTTTCCAGCCAGGGTGGAAATTGTTTTGTATTCCACGGTTCCAAACAATGTAGGGTCCAGCTTAATAATGTGCTGATTTCCATGTAGCCAGCGCTCGAGCTCAATGCCAAATCTTCCATCTGCTGTTTCGAATACCCTTTGCTGATACAAATTTCCGTCTACCCGATTAAGCGTTAACGCTGCATGCAGTTTTTCAGCCCAGGCGCTTACTCTGGCTTTATCAGAAAGAGATTCTTCCAACAAAGGCTCGAGACCCAGAAGCTGATCAAGCACAGTGCGATCAATCTGACGTGCAAGTACATCCATCGCACCTTTTGAATTATTGTACTCGTTAGCCAGTTCAGTTAGCTCCTGCGCTGAAAGCGTTTTGCCTTTATCAGCGGTAGAGAGGCTGGCACCGGTCATGGCCAGTTCAAGCAGGTATTCGTTCAGCTCTATATCGTCTTTAACGTAGCGTTCCTGTTTGCCCTTTTTAACCTTATAAAGCGGCGGCTGTGCGATATAGATGTGGCCCTTTTCTATTAGCTCAGGCAACTGCCGGTAAAAGAACGTCAGTAACAATGTTCTGATGTGAGAGCCGTCGACATCGGCATCAGTCATGATCACAATACGGTGATAACGCAGCTTTTCGTAGTTGTAGTCATCACCCTTACCGATCCCGCAACCCAGCGCGGTGATGAGTGTGCCGACCTCCTGTGAGGACAACATTTTGTCGAAACGTGATCTCTCAACGTTCAGAATCTTACCTTTTAAAGGCAAGATCGCCTGAGTTCGTCTGTCGCGACCCTGCTTCGCCGAGCCGCCGGCGGAATCACCCTCCACCAGGTAGATCTCCGACTTGGCCGGATCTTTTTCCTGACAGTCAGCCAGTTTTCCGGGTAGTCCGGCGATATCCAGTACACCTTTCCGTCTTGTAATCTCCCTGGCCTTTCGGGCTGCTTCTCTAGCCATCGCTGCCTCGATAATTTTGGCAGTGATTTGTTTGGCTTCAGCAGGGTTCTCTACAAGGAATTCAGCTAGTTTTTCATTCATCGAAGTTTCAACTGCTGTGCGTACTTCAGATGACACCAGTTTGTCTTTGGTTTGCGATGAAAACTTCGGGTCAGGAACTTTTACAGATAGTACCGCGGTTAAACCCTCGCGGGCATCGTCACCATTAGTATCAACCTTCGCTTTGGCACTGATGCCATTAGCTTCCATATAGGTATTGAGTGTACGAGTCAGCGCTGCTCTAAAACCTGCCAGGTGAGTACCACCATCCTTTTGCGGGATGTTGTTGGTAAAACAATAAATGTTTTCCTGGTATGAGTCATTCCACTGTAACGCCACTTCCACCTCTGCCTCTTCTTTCATTTGACGCAAATGAATAGGTGGCTTGTGAAGTGGGGTTTTGTTTTTATTCAGATGCTCAACAAAAGCGGCAATACCACCCTCATATTCGAAAGTATCTTCCTTGTTGCTGCGATCATCTTTTAAAACAATGCACACACCGCTGTTTAGAAAAGACAGCTCTCGCAGGCGTTTTCTTAACGTATCATAGGAAAATTCAGTGATCGCAAAGATTGCAACGCTTGGTTTAAAGTGAATAGCTGTACCGGTTTCTTCGGAGTCACCTGTTATTTTCAGGTCTTCAACGGGCTCACTATTAATGTAATTTTGTTCGTGCACTTTTCCTTTGCGCTTGATCGTCAGTTTGAGTGACTCAGACAGCGCGTTAACTACCGAGACACCAACACCGTGCAGACCACCCGATACTTTGTATGAGTTGTCGTCAAACTTTCCACCGGCGTGGAGCACCGTCATTATGATTTCCGCAGCGGATTTTCCCTCTTCGTGCATATCCGTTGGGATACCGCGACCATCATCAGTGACCGTGACCGAATTATCGACATGAACAGTTACGGTTATTTTACTGCAATGCCCTGCCAGTGCTTCGTCTATAGAGTTATCGACCACTTCAAACACCATATGGTGTAAGCCGGTACCATCATCGGTGTCGCCTATATACATACCGGGACGCTTGCGCACAGCATCCAATCCCTTCAGGACTTTGATGTTGTCTGCGCCATAATCAGCGTCTTGTTCGGTTGGCGGTTTGTTATCGTCGTCTTCGGCCATTTCCATATCTCGGTAAGGAACTGCCTAGTATAACACTTTTTTAATCAGGCCACGTTTCACGTGAAACCTTTTGCTTACATTATGTATCTCTTTTGATACATCACTTACACTGGTCAGGAAGACCTGAACGCCGGTTTCCTGAAGGTAATTAAAAACGAATTGGCGCGCGTCCTTATCGAGTTCGGAAGGCAGATCGTCAAACAGCACTACCGGGGGGTGTTGATGAAATTCTGTGTAAATATTTACCTGGGCCAGCCTCATCAGAATAGCCAACAGTTTTTGCTGACCACGTGAATTAACATATCTCGCTTCATTTGAACCGACTTTTATTTTCACGTCGGCGCGGTGAGGTCCACATGACGTAGAAGCAATTCTTCTGCAGTTACCTATATTTTTTTCAAGAGTTACCGCCAGTGACGTTTCTTCATTCCACCCTCTTCGATAACTGAATACCGGCTGGATATGCTCGTCGAGTGATTCTGCCAGCCGGTTGAAATGTACGGTAAAACGTTTCAGTGCCTCAGCCCGACTTGCACTAATGATTTCTCCAGCTGTCGCCAACTCTGAATTCCAGCTGGATATCAGCTTGTCAGCAGAACCATTTCTCAAAGCAGCATTTCTCTGGCTGAGGGCACTTCGATACCGCCTGGACTGATTCAGATAGTCATGTTCCACGTGAAACAATATCCAGTCCAGGAAACTTCTGCGCTCCGTCGGACCTCCTTCAACGAGTTCATGATTTTTTGTGGAAATTACCACACAGGGTAATGCGGTGGCTAATTCAGAGAGACGTTGCGCATTGTCGCCGTTAATTCTAGCGATAGTCTTGTCTTTACTGCGACTGATCCCCACTCGATTGGTGGTGTCATTTTTCTCATTCAGCACTGAGGCACTGACGGTCAAGTCAGGTAGTTCGTTTTGTATAACGGTTTGAATCTTCCCGGAACGGAAGCTTTTACCAGATGACAGTATTGCGATAGCTTCAAGCAGACTTGTTTTGCCTGCTCCATTGTCGCCGTAAAAAATATTTAATCCCGGTTCAGGCTCCAGAGATATTTTTGACAAGTTGCGAACAGAGCTGACATCCAGAGATGTCAGTCGCATTACTATAGCCTCATGGGCATCACAACATAGGTACTGCGTTTATCACCACTCGGGTGAATGACCATACTACTGGTGTTGTCTTTGATATTCATCTCTGCCACTTCAGTATCAATGGCGTTCAACACATCGAGTAAATACACGACATTAAACGCTATTTCTATAGGTTCACCGCTATATTCAATCTCAAGTTCGTCTTCAGCTTCTTCGTGTTTAGGATTGTTGGTTTCTATGCCCAGTATCTGGTTTTCCAAGGTCAATCGGACACCTTTGTAGGTTTCATTGGCGAGAATTGCGCTTCTCGACAACGCCTGTTTAAACAACTCCCTGTCAACATTAGCTACATTTGAGCTCTCCAGTGGAATTACTTTCTCATAGTCAGGGAATTTGCCATCGATAAGCTTACTGGTCATCTGCAAACCACCAAGAGTCACTTGAAGGTGTTTGTCAGTTAACTTCAGGTCTATGCGAGTGTCAGTACCGTCCATTAAGCGCGATAATTCATTAATCGCTTTGCGCGGTATAATTGCCGACACTGGTTCTGTTATATCTATTTCTGCTGGTGTTCGGTGCAAAGCCAGTCTATGACCATCGGTGCTGACGCAACATAATTCACCCTGGTTAAGCTGCAACAACAGTCCATTTAAATAATATCTGACATCCTGTTGTGCCATTGCAAATGAAGTTCGCTTGATTGCTTTTTCAAGCTCGTTCTGTGGTAGCGATACCTCCCTGGCGTTTGTCAGTTCATCTGTGACAGGAAATTCATCTGCCGGCAACGTCGCCAGTGTAAAACGACTTTTGCCGCACCTGACTTTTGCCTTGTCAGCATCAACTTCAAAATCTAGTCTTGCCTGATCGTCAAGTGATCGACAGATATCGAACAGCTTCCTTGCCGGTATTGTCGTTTTACCCGGTTCAGTAACGATAAGCGGTATTCTGGTCTTTAATTCCACCTCATTGTCGGTACCGGTTAATTCAAGGTATTCGTCAGATGCAACGAACAATAGATTGTTCATCACTTCGTGAGTCTGTTTACGTTCGACAACACCAACTACCTGCTGTAGTGGCGGAAACAATTCGAGTTTGGATATTGAGAATTTCATTAAATAATAATTTTAATATCTATATATATTAAGTAATTATAATAAGCACAGTGTACAGTTTACTGATTTGAATATTTAACCTTTAAAATCAAAGGTTTAAAGTAAATATTCGGCCTATTATCCTTTGGAGAATCTGTGGATAACTGATGCAAGCAAATTGGATAACTAAAACAGCTAAAACTGTCAGTAACTTTTATACATGTTATCCACAGTAAGTCATCAATGTTAACAGGATAACAATCGCATCAACATTTTTAGATCCTCTTCCATTCTGTTATCTGATTGTTCTAATTCCATTATTTTTCGATGAGCATGAAGTACGGTTGTATGGTCTCTGCCGCCAAATGCCTCCCCTATTTCCGGAAGGCTGTGCCTTGTCAGAACCTTAGATAGATGCATGGCTACCTGTCGTGGTCTGGCGATACTTCTGCTTCTTTTCTTTGATAATAGTTCTGAGCTTCGCACTTTGTAGTATTCGCAAACGGTTTTCTGGATATTTTCAATAGTTACCAGTTTCTCCTGGACCGCCAGCAGATCCTTTAGTGCGTCCTTGGCGAAATCCATCGTGATCGGCTTCCCGGTGAACTCCGAGTTTGCTATTACACGCCTTAGTGCCCCCTCAAGTTCCCGCACATTGGAAACAATGCGCTGAGCGATGAAGAAGCTGACGTCGTCAGGTAACGTGAAACCAGCCTTCTCCGCTTTGGTGTTTAAAATAGCGACACGTGTTTCCAGTTCGGGTGGCTCCACAGAAACCGTCAGACCCCAGCCAAACCTGGATTTCAGTCTTTCCTCTACGCCATTTATCTCTTTAGGGTAGCGATCACTGGTAAGAATGATCTGCTGACCCGATTCTATTAGTGAGTTGAACGTATGGAAAAACTCCTCCTGCGAGCGGTCTTTACCAGCAAAGAATTGAATATCATCTATCAACAGGGCATCCAGGCTTCGATAGTGGCTTTTAAATTCGTTAATGGTTCCGGTTTGAAGTGACCTTACCATCTCCCTGACATAACGTTCTGAGTGCAGGTACTTCACACGTTTTTTACCCCTGCTGACCATGAGGTTTCCAACCGCTTGCATCAGGTGGGTTTTTCCCAGCCCTACTCCACCGTAGATAAACAAGGGATTGTATGACGCGCCCGGATTTTCCCCTATCTGTAGTGCTGCAGCCCGCCCAATTTGATTTGATTTACCCTCTATATAGGTATCGAAATTAAATTTAGGATCCAGAGAAGTTTTAAAAACCTCATTGGCTGGTGGTGTATAGAGTTCTTCACTGCCGTCGTAGTTTGGTGCGCCGGCACTTGTTTGTCCTTGCTGGATATTGTGGCCGGAACCGAATGTATTGTTGCCCGCGCCCATCATTGGCTGAGGGTTCAGTGAGGGTACGGTGGCTGCCTCAGCCATCGGCTTGGCGGGTGCTCTGATTTCCGAACCGACACCCAGCAACACATCGTAGCTGTCACGTTGTGACAGTGATCGCACAATTTCAACTATGCGAGTGACGTAATTGTCCTGCACCCAGTCGTAAACAAAACGATTAGGTGCCAGTAATTTTATTCCATCATCAGTTTCAAGGGGCTGAAGGCAAAGTACCCAGGTATTCATTTCCTCTATTGATAGTTCGTTTGAAAGATGAGACAGACAGCGATTCCAGACCGACAACGAGCGACACTCCCCGGTAGTGTTCAGAAAAAATCAAAAAATAATGAAGGTAATTAGCGGTGACGATTCTATGATTGCCGGACTGCTTTTAGTTTTTTACCAGTATCTCTCTGATGCCACAGTGTTGAAAATGCACTGCGGTAACCTGCTGCGTCGGATTATCGACGAAGCCGCGGGCAGGGAGGCCATACGGAATCGTCAAAATAGTCTATTACTGTTAGGGAAAGTTATCCACAAGTGAAT
>CAKZVB010000159.1 GCA_937922015.1 uncultured Granulosicoccaceae bacterium | reverse complement strand
GTACCACTGGTACTGGCGGGGGTATTATTTTTATTCCCTATCATCTTTTTCGTGATGCTGTTTCATTCACGCTATCAGGAACAACCTAAAAAACTGTTTGTGCTGTTAGCCATTACCCTGGTACTGGGGCTCTGGGCCTATTCAGGTCTGGCATTTAACAAAGATCCGTTCGGGGTGTTTTATATGGACCCCAACTTGTTAAACATTTTTGTGTCCGTGGTGTTTGTTAATTCACCCACTGTGTTTCGAATTGTACGCGGTGTAACCATTGATATCAAAACCCGTGACTACGTCGCCGCCGCTCAAACCCGTGGCGAAAGACCCTGGTATGTCATGTTATGGGAGGTACTGCCAAATGCACGCGGCCCGTTAATTGTCGACTTCTGCCTGCGCATTGGCTACACCACCATACTGCTTGGCACACTGGGCTTTTTCGGTCTGGGTGTAAGCCCCGAAAGCCCTGACTGGGGCATGACTATTAACGAAGGTCGAAAGCTACTGCAAATCTACCCGCATCCGGCACTGCCACCAGCCATCGCACTGATGACACTGGTACTGGGTTTAAATCTGCTGGCAGACGGACTTCGCGAAGAGTCCCTGAAAGACTAGGGATAAAGAGCTAGTGTTTACAAACAAACTCACGCAGACAAACCAGCGGCACCAACAAAGCTGAATACAATGACCACAGAGCCAACAGAGCAGCAAACAACGCAGCCGATACTTGAGATAAAGGATTTAAATATCTCTTTCTTCGTGCGCGCCGGTGAGATACCGGCGGTAATGGATTTTTCCTGCAACATAATGCCCGGTGAAACCATGGGCCTTGTGGGTGAATCGGGCTGCGGAAAATCAACCGGTGCACTTGGCATTATGCGTGACATGGGCAACCGCGGCAAAATCACCGGTGGCGCGATAAAATTTCACGGTCGCGACATGGGCGACATGAGTGAAGAAGAGCTGCGTGACATTCGCGGTTCAAAAATAGCCATGATTTATCAGGAGCCCATGGCATCACTCAACCCTGCGATGAAAATCGGCAAGCAACTCATGGAGGTGCCAATTATCCATGAAGGCATCTCTAAAAATGATGCCTACCAGCGCAGCATACAGATGCTTGACTCCGTCAAACTGCCAGACGCCGCCCGCGTCATGAGCGCTTATCCGCATCAAATATCGGGCGGGCAGCAGCAGCGAATTGTTATTGCCATGGCACTGCTGTCAGCACCTGACTTACTTCTGTTAGACGAGCCAACCACCGCACTTGATGTCACTGTTGAAGCGGGTATTGTGCAACTGATCAAAGAGCTGGCACGCGAAACCGGCACCTCTATGCTGTTTATCTCGCACAACCTGGGTCTGATCATGGAAACCTGTGATCGCATCACCGTAATGTACTCAGGTGAAGCAGTAGAGACAGGCACAGTTAGCGATGTGTTTGATCGCATGCGCCACCCTTACACCAAAGGTCTGTTCAATTCTATTCCACTACCCGGCGCTGATAAAAACACCCGGCCACTGGTGTCCATTCCCGGGCAGCTGCCGTTACCCATGGACAGACCTGTCGGCTGTAATTTCGGTCCGCGATGTTCACACTTTATGGAACAGCCCTGCAATAGCAAGCCGGTGCGCATGTTGTCAGTAAGCGGTGACCAGACCAGCAACCAGACCCATCACCGATCAAGGTGCAACCGCATAGATGACATAGACTGGACAGCAGAGCCAGACAGACCACTGGTCAGCGAACCCAATGAACCCGGCGATGTCGTACTCGATGTTCGTGATCTGAAAAAATACTATGACGTTGCGGCCAATAAAATGTTCGGTGGCGGTGATTCCCGAACCGTAAAAGCAAATGAATCAATCACCCTGCAGGCACGCGAATCTGAAACGGTTGCTGTGGTGGGCGAATCGGGGTGCGGCAAATCCACACTGGCCAAAGTGTTGTTAGGCCTGGAGACTGCCACCGATGGCGATGTTTTTTTAAGCACGGTAGATATCGGTAGTACCGAAGTCGGTGATCGCACCACCGCCACCGTGGCATCGGTGCAAATGGTTTTTCAAAACCCGTTTGACACACTCAACCCCAGCCACACCATTGGCTCGCAAATTATGCGTACACTTGAGAAATTCAACATCGGTGACGACCAGGATGACAGACACCAGCGCATGCTTGAATTACTTGATCTGGTAAAACTGCCACGCGAGTTTGCAAAACGTAAACCAAGGCAACTGTCGGGCGGGCAAAAACAACGAATCGGTGTGGCGCGCGCATTTGCAGGAAAACCCAAACTGGTCGTTGCAGACGAACCCGTATCCGCACTGGACGTATCAGTACAGGCAGCGGTCACAGAACTGCTGATGGAAATTCAGCGTGAAGCAAAAACAACCATGCTGTTTATCAGCCACGATCTGTCAGTGGTTCGTTATATTGCCGATCGCGTCGTGGTGATGTATCTGGGTTATATTGTCGAGCAAGGCACCACTGACGACATCTTCTCCCCGCCCTATCATCCATACACCGAAGCATTGCTGTCTGCCATACCCATCGCAGACACCAGCGTAGTTAAAAAACAAATAGTGCTGGACGGCGACATTCCATCAGCACTCAACCCGCCCAGCGGCTGCCCTTTTCAGACACGCTGCGGTTATAAAGATCAGGTACCGAATGGGCAATGCGAAAAAGAGGTACCGCAAACACGGGAGCTTGCCGACGGTCATGTTATTCGCTGCCATCTTTCGGATACAAAACTACACGCAATGGAACCGGTCATCAGCTTTGTGACTGACAAAGCCTCATAGCCTCAAAAACACTTGTACGGCAAACGAAAATAGAGTCTATTGAACACACCGAATAAAAGGCGACTGCAATGAGTAAAGCAGCTATACCATTTCCTGACGTCAATCCTCCGGGGTTTGAATGGTTTGAAGACGAACCGGCTTTTAATCCATCGAGGCACCTGGCACTTGAAAAACCGGTCACTATTCGCTATCTGCAGGAATTTGGCTACAGCGATGAAGAAATCAATTGTAAGGCGACTGATGTCGCCGTGTCGTCGCCATTCAGAATTCTCTCAGACGAAGGCGCCGCGGTTCTGCTTAGCGTCGCACGCGCCCTGCGCAGCCACGCCGTGAGCTGTGAGCGGATCGAAAACATGGTCAGAGGCGGATGCTACCGATCAAGATTTCTGCGCGACCTGTGCATTGACCCCTCACTTACGGAGTTAATGTGCCAAATCTACAATACCGATGTCGCCCCGCACACCATGCCACTGCACCTGGGACACATGAATTTTTCACCGGACGACTTGTCACGGGCGGTAGACAAATGGCATCACGATACCCTGCCGCTTGATACCGTCATGATGGTCACTGACCCTGCCACTCTTGACGGCGGCGGGTTTGAATATTTTGTTGGCACCAAAGACGAAATGGCCGCGCTTGCCAAACAGGGGCTGACACCACCACGCGAGCGCGTTGAGGTGCCACAATTTGCAAGGGCCGGCTACGCAATAGCGCTGCATGGCAACATGGTGGTGCATCGCGG
>CAKZVB010000158.1 GCA_937922015.1 uncultured Granulosicoccaceae bacterium | reverse complement strand
TGAACAACTATGCGCCTCAAATGATCGTACCATCATTTACTAAGACAAGGGCCCTCGCCATGGCACGTTCTCGCTACGCAGACTTCTACCGCGCAGACTCCTAGCCCAAGTATCAGGGAGCGATCGGACTTCTATTGATCCGCCGCAAAAAAGAAATCGTGCGCACCGGCATTGACAGAGCGTGCCGGCACGACACCGATTTTATCTGAATGCAGGCTAGTCTCTTGAAGGAATAACCCGCCCACGCTGTACGGCAGGGCGCTCCAGAAAGCGCTCCAGATAGGCAACTGCATTCTTGTGTTGATGCCAATTGGTGACGTCCTGAGTGCCATAAAACTCCAGTGCTGCAAGCCACGGCGCCAGTGCGATATCAGCGATAGAATAAAAATCACCAGCGATCCACTGCTGACCGTCAAGTTGTTTGTCAACCACTGCAAGCAGGCGCTGAGCTTCTGCAATATAGCGCTCACGTGGCCGGGTGTCTTCGATCTCTGAGCCTGCAAATTTACAGAAGTAGCCCATCTGGCCGAACATTGGTCCTACACCCCCCATCTGAAACATCAACCATTGTGTGACATGGTGTTTGTCGGCCGCGGTATGACCCGACAACTTGCCGGTCTTATCGGCCAGATAAAGCAGAATAGCGCCACTCTCAAACAGAGCAATCGGCTTGCCGTCCGGGCCGTTTGGATCATAGATCGCCGGAATCTTGTTGTTGGGATTAAGTGCCAGAAATTCCGCACTCTTCACATCGCTATCCGACAAGGTAACCTTATGTGCTTCATAGGCCAGACCTAACTCTTCCAGCGCAATAGACACTTTCACACCGTTTGGTGTGGGAAAGGAGTAGAGCTGCAGGATCGAAGGATCTTTTGCAGGCCAGCGATTATTGACAGGGTGATCGGTAAGTGAAGTCATGTTGATCCAATAGTTGTGGGAGCAGGGAGATTGAAATTAGCACTGCAATGTGCGAGAACAAGACAGAGACAACCTGTAGCTGCAAAACTGGTGGCAGGCATTTGTTTTATCAAGTGGCGAGTCTTACAGTTGCCGGTGTTTTTGCTGTTGGAGCTTTCAGACTCTCTGGTAAAGAGCCGGGAAGTTCTATGTTCAATCGTAATAAGTTCGTGATAAAAAATTTAGATTTGCGCGTAAACTGAAAATGCCGGGGGTGTAGAGTTACCGGACTCTACGCCTCATTTCAACGTCTCTGTCTGCTGACCCCAACCAGGTGCGAATTAATATGGCAGGAAATAACACTCGTTCATTCTCTGTAGCCCGGGCCACAGCGTTGTTGGTATTTTGTTGTCAGCAATTGCTGATGATTCCAGCCGCTACTGCGGATAGTGATCTCCCTGACTATATCATCGAACGTTTTGGTGAACCGCCTGCCGTCGCCAGCGGCGCGCTTACAGACGAGTTACAGCGCGCTTTAGATACCGTGGTTATTGACGGTTTTGTCGCTTCCAGCTGGGGCAGGGATCAACAAATCGGACTGGCTGAGATCGGAAGCTCCGGAGATCCGCGACTGGCCTGGGTGATCACGGATATGATGCGTTTTATTCGCGATCCGGGCTTCAGTGCCGAACTTGGAAAAACGGCTTCCGAACTGCTTGGTATTGATTTCGTCAACGGCAACTACTGGGGCGTGACCACTGATCATCTGATGGCGTGGGATATACCGGCACCACCTGATTATCTGCGTTTAAAGCGAGCCCTATTTACGTCGGTGGTTCCCGGTTGGGAGAAAATATTTGTCGACGGTGAAATCGACTGGCGACATGTGTCATGGGGTGGTGTGTTAATAGATGATCGCGCCTATAACACCACTGATGAAGAATGTAACTGCATACCAGCAGCCGACAACCCGGCAGTCACAAATGCCACCGATGCCACTTGGCTTAAAGACAGCGATATTGTTTTTGGGTTGGCAGTGAATGGCGAGTACCGGGCCTATCCACGGCGTATTATGGAAGTACGTGAGATGGTTAACGATACCCTTGGTGGCAGGCATCTCGGCATACCCTATTGCACCTTGTGCGGATCAGCGCAGGCGTATTTTACGGATGAACTGCCAGACGGTATCGAAAGACCGGTGTTGCGTACCAGTGGCTTATTAATTCGATCAAACAAAGTGATGTATGACATTACCAGCCACTCGGTGTTTGATACTTTTCGCGGTAACGCCGTCACCGGACCGCTGGCAAAAGCAAAGATAAAATTGAAACAGGCCAGCGTGGTCACCACTGAATGGGGCGCCTGGAAAAAAGCGCATCCTGATACCACTGTTCTGAAAGAATCGCTGGCGCTTGGACGCGATTTTGATTTTCGCAATAACCGTGATGCCAACGGCCCGATATTCCCGGTGGGTAATGTCGATCCACGTCTGCCCGTCCACGAAGATATCGTCGGTGCAGTCACCGCAACGGGTAAGCCGGTTGCATTCCAGCGCAGTAAAGCGTTGCTGGCGCTGACTAAAAACGAAGCTGTTGAATACGAAAATCTGCAGCTGGTGCTGGATGGCGGAGGTATAGTAGCCAGAGATAAAAGTGGCAAGCCAGTGAGCAGTCACCAGGCATTCTGGTTTGCGTGGTCGCAGTTTCACCCTGCAACCGTACTTTGGCCTGAATGAAACAGGCTTTCAAACTGTAAAAAAATAATGGTTTGTAGAATAGAGATGTCAGGGTAAAGTAGCATCCTGCTACAGCTGCGAAATTCATAGTCAACACCGAGTTAAACCGCAACTTTTAAGCACGATGACTGTAGCGATAACACGGCAGAACTCATGGAAATTTTCGAATCACCACCATTGCAGAAAATCATCGCGTTCCTGACCGCTGAGGGCCTGCCCACACAGGACCTGGCTGACGGTCTCACAGGAAGGTTCTTTGCCATCGGTGATCAGGTGTCACCCCATGGCATCATTGGTCTGGAGACACATGGTCAGTATGGTTTGCTACGTTCGCTAGTGGTTTCGAGCGCGTCGCAAAGCAAGGGCGCCGGTACAGCACTGGTGAAACACGTAGAAGCTCTGGCTTGTGATCTGCAGTTGCAGGAAATCTATCTGCTGACTGAAACCGCCGAGTCTTTTTTCGCAAAGTCGGGTTACGAGATTTGCGCACGTGGGGATGTTGCTGAGCCCATAAAAAATTCGGCTGAATTCAGCAGTCTGTGTCCTGATTCTGCAACAGTGATGAAAAAAACCCTGGCAACACGATAGCGCCAGACGACAAGCCACCGCTGTGGTCTTGAGCGTTGAACAACGCTGCAGACTGATAAGTAGACATGTGGGGGGATGCTCAAGCTTATCCATCCTGCGGGGGAGCCGCACGGACTGGAAATATTCGGACATGATGCCATGAACAATCGACGCATCGTGCCCGGTATTCTTAATGCCGGTTCCGACTTTGACTACACGACCACACCGTATGATGTCGGTTTAGGAAAATTCGTTGACGAGGATAAGGGCGACTTCATATGTAAAAAGGCCCTTGAAACTGCATCACGAGAATCAAGGTTATTTGGCATAAAATGGCACACACGCAGAACTCTTAATCGCTGGAAAAATTGAATCAGAGGGCGATATCGTTAGGAAGGTCACTGCAGGTGCCGACTTCACCTTTCCTCGGTCACGATATCGGTATAGTCCGCCGTGCTAAATATTTATTAATTTCATGCCAACTATATTGGAACGAAAATACCGACTATATGAAATGACCAACCAACTTGAGAACAATAAGAACAAATAAGCAATGCTTACTGAGCCACCCCCGGTACTTGTACTACCTGTAGCATTAGCGTCTACGCTATCAGATGACGTATCTGTATCAGTTTGGCTATCCAGATTGGTGTTAG
>CAKZVB010000157.1 GCA_937922015.1 uncultured Granulosicoccaceae bacterium | reverse complement strand
GCTCATCTGACCAATGGTTTCGATATTGTGTGTGAGCAATAGTGTACTGGCACCGGCGCGGCTGGATGCCAGCGCGGCTTCAGTGCCGGCATGTCCGCCGCCAACAACGATGACATCGTATTGAATATTTTTTTTCATATTATTTGCCTCTCGGCAAGTCACTTAAGCGGCAGCAACCCGGCCGCAGGGCTCGATGGCAATCAACCCGGGATCGCGGGAGATCTGGAATTAGCGGCTAGCCGAAGAAAAGCCGGTTCAATTGTTCGCGTGGTGGCTGATTGTAACGAGTCGCACAGCGCATCCATAGTATTAATCTGTATATTCCATACGCTGCGCACAAACTGGCCACTTAACCTTCACTATTTTATCTGTCGGGCTCGCGACCTCAAACCCGACAACTCCGGATGCGCTATTTGCCGATACAAAACGCGCCGAATATCTCGCCCAGCAGGTCATCACTGGTGAATTCACCGACGATTAGATTCAGCTGTTCCTGAGCAAGCCGAAGCTCTTCCGCTGCAAGCTCACCGGCGCTGTACTCGTGCAGGTTTTGCACTGCAATTTGCACATGATGTTCAACCGCCTGCAAAGCATTGATATGGCGACGCCTGGCCATAAATGAGCCTTCCGGTGTTTGCTCAAAACCGGCACGCTGTTTTAACTGTTCACACAACTGATCCATGCCCTGGCCGGTTTTGGCTGACACCATAAGGGCATCGGGAATTTTAAGATCAGGTTTTAAGTCACTTTTATTAAAAACCCATGAGACTGGAATATCCTGTGGTAATTCCAACACCGACAGATCATTAATGTCTGTCACTGACGGTCCACCGGCCACTTGTACTGCCAGTATCAGATCGGCTTGTGAAATCTGGCCGAGTGCTCTGCGAACCCCCTCCTGTTCCACCTTATCTTCAGTTTCACGAAGGCCTGCAGTGTCAATAATATGTATCGGCAACCCGTCAATGATGATTTGTTCTTTCAACACATCGCGAGTGGTGCCTGCAACATCAGTAACGATTGCTGAATCCTCCCCCGTGAGACTGTTTAACAGACTTGATTTACCCACATTGGGTTCGCCAACGATAACGACAGTCATGCCTTCTCGCATCAGACACCCCTGAGTCGATTTTCGCAGAATGTCGGCGATCGACTGCTGCAACAAGTCCAGCCGCTGAGCCAGTGCCTCATCTTGAAGAAAGTCGATTTCCTCTTCAGCGAAATCGAGTGCTGCCTCAACGTAGACCCGGGTACCGATAAGCTGTTCCGAAATGTCTGCAACGCCTGCGGAGAAATCGCCGCTTAATGATCTAACGGCCGCGCGGGCAGCCTGTTCGCTGTCACTTTCAATCAGATCCGCAACAGCTTCGGCCTGTGCCAGATCCAGTTTGTCATTGAGAAAAGCCCGCTCGGTGAACTCACCGGGGCGAGCTGCCCGGGCGCCATAGTGGATTGCCGTCTGCACCAGTTGATCCAGTACAAAAGGGTTTCCGTGGGCATGTAACTCGAGCACATCTTCGCCGGTATAGGAATCCGGAGCAGTAAAGAGCAACGCTACACCCTTATCCATCACCTGGCCGTCGATGCCTGAGAAATCCAGATAATGCGCGTTGCGTGCACGCAGCGCCTGGCCGGTAATTCCCACGGCAATCTGCGGGGCTTTGCGCCCACTGACCTTGACGATGCCGATAGCGCCCTTGCCTCTGGCGGTGGCAATCGCAACGATGGTGTCAGCAGACACCTTTCAACTCAACATTGCCTGCCACTGCCACGCTGTTTCAACCCTTTGTTCCGAGTTTATTTTTCTGCAAGCACATGCCTGGTAATGTAGTACTGCTGCGCAATAGACAAGGTGTTATTCACCACCCAGTACAGCACCAGGCCAGCCGGGAAAAAGGCAAAGAAGATAGTGAATACCAATGGCATAAACAGAAACACCTTTGCCTGAATGGGATCGACAGGTGCCGGGTTCAGCTTTTGCTGGATAAACATGGTAATACCCATAATCACCGGCAGCACATAGAATTTATCCATCAGAGATAAATCCTTAATCCATAAAATCCAAGGCGCCTGACGTAACTCAACGCTCTCCAGCAGTACCCAGTACAGGGATATAAACACCGGAATCTGCACTAATATCGGCAGGCAGCCACCCAGCGGATTAACCTTTTCTTTCTTATACAAATCCATTGTCGCCTGCCCCATTTTGGCGCGATCATCGCCAAAACGTTCTTTCAATGACGCCAGTTGGGGCTGCAGTTTCCGCATTCTGGCCATCGAGCGATAACTGGCTTCTGACAATTTATAAAACAGTAATTTGATACACATGGTCACGCCGACAATAGCCCAGCCCCAATTGCCGACGATCGAGTGAATTTTCTGCAGCAACCAGAAAATAGGTTTCGCGATGACGGACAGAAAACCATAGTCGACAGTCAAATCCAGATTGGGAGCGACTTCCCGCATCCGCTCCTGAATCTTCGGACCGACAAAAAGACCGGTATTCAAACTACCTGCACTGCCGGCTGATATTTGCTGAGGCCTTGAAAGCAGACCTATGTTGTAGCGTTGTTGCGGCAACCTTCGCTGGTCAAACGATGATTTAGTGTAAATGGTATTTGTTTCATTCTGATCCGGCACCCAAGCGCCGACAAAATAGTGTTCAATGATGGCAGCCCAGCCGCCAACCGATTCACGGGTGTTTGTTGTGTCCGAAAAATCACCAAAATCAACCTTCGAATAGGCGTCGTCCGGGGTGCTCACCACGCCACCGATAAACGTATAGATAAAACTCTGGGTCTCATCATCAGTCACCGGCTTACGACTTAACTGTCGATATTGTTCAACATTGATACTGGAACCGCTGTTATTTTGAATATCGTACTGAACATCGATCAGGTAGCGGTCGCGGGTGAAAACGAAGGTTTTGGTAACTGTCACGCCGTTATCTGAAGTCCACTGCAGCGGCACTCTAACTTCATTTTGTCCATCGGCCAACGTGTATTCAGTTTGCACCGCTGTATATTGATCACCGTGGTTTGGCACATCGGTCTCGCCGGATCGCAAACCGGATTGAGTGACAAAGTACTGGTCGATATCACGGCTCATTAATACAAACGGATCGTCGGGCGTCTCAAGCGACGTAGGATACTGCAGCAATTCAACGCCATTGATATCGCCACCAACGGTGCTGATATAAACCCGCAGGTTATCCGTGGTCACCGTAATTCTCTCGCCTTCGGGCACTGTATTTTCGACAGCCCCCGGAATATCACTGCTCGTTACCCCGCTTTGTACAGCGCTGTTGCTTACCGAAGGTGGTAAATCGTCACTGGGAATAGCATCTGTCTGATCAGTCAGGCCGGTCAGATTGGTAGTTTCAGAAACACCGGTTTCAGCTACCGTTGGTTGCGGTCTTGGTCCGTAATCCAGTTGCCAGGAGGTCCAGACCTGCAGCAACAAAAATCCCAGGGCAGCCCACAACAGCAAACGTTGGTTATCCATTTACCGTAGCCCCGGCGATAGTTTTTTCTGTGGTTCGATATTTAAGTTGTTCAACGCGGGACACTGTTGGAAGTTTCCTTGGCTGTAGAATCTGGTTCAATGTTTTTACACGAATCGGGTTTATCGGGAACAGGATCAAAGCCACTCGCTCCAAACGGATTGCAGCGCAACAGGCGTTTTATACCCAGCCAGAAACCTCGACCGGCGCCGTGAATTTTTATGGCTTCGAGCATGTATTGGGAACAGCTTGGTGAATAACGACAATGCGGTGGCAGCCATGGACTTAAAAAGCGTTGATAGAACAATATGATTACGCTTAGTGCTGTGCGCATTTTTTTGTAATCCGTAACCAGTGTTCATTAAGACTTTTACTTAATTCGGCGCTGCTTGCTTTGACACTCGGGTCGCGTGGTAACACCACTATATCTACCCCGGGTAGTCCTTGCTGGCAGCGAAAGGATTCTCTTATTATTCGTTTCAGTCGATTTCTATCGACCGCCCTCTTCGCACGCTTTTTGGCTACGGCCATCCCGAGCCTGGCAATTCCCGCTTCGTTAAATCGATACAGTATCGTCCAGTAGCGATCTGCCGATCGATCATTTTTCTGGAAGACTTGTCGAAATTGAGCTTCGGTTACAAGACGCCGGTCTCTTCCAAAGCCAAACTCTTTTTCAATCGTCTGCCGGACAGGTTTTTCTTTCGACCTGTTGTCAGCGTCTGATTTTTCAGCTTGGATTCTTTTGTCCTGTGACATAGCGCACCGCCACAGAAGTAGAGTTGCAGCTTTTTATCCCGATCTTGTTATTTACTGAGCAGTCCAGTCATCTCGAGTCCGAACAGGACATTAGCGCTAGCCTAACTGTCCGGCCTGTCGTCCTCTAGGCTGAAAGTCTTCGACGACCTTTGGCACGTCTGGCGCGAATAACTGCGCGTCCGCCACGGGTTGCCATGCGGGCTCGAAAACCGTGCGTGCGCTTGCGTCGCAAGTTGCTTGGTTGAAATGTCTGTTTCATTGTTGTTTACCGTTTTGTCTGCGACTCGAAATGCAAATCACTTATTCGTCGGGGTAGAACCCGCTGATTATCGCGATAATACTACCGCCGTGTCAATAATTACACTTAACGAGTTTCTTTAAATCACTTGTGGATAACTTTCCAGAACAGTAATAGACTATTTTTTCGGTTTAGTGTGGCCCTGCCGGGAATATGCCATCAAATTTATTTTGACGGCATTTGTAAGGATTACTATTCCCTGGAAATTCGGTAGATAAAACCATGCCTGTTGAAGTGGGCACGTTTAAAAAAATCAGATCACCGAACACACAAATTGACCGCTAGACAGTGCGCCATGCAATCTAAGTGAAACACGGCTGGAACGTTGCACAAGTTTTATTATATACCACATATAGTTGTTAAGCCGGTCTAATTATCTATATGTGATTTAGTAAAATAGTACGTCGTTCCACAACCGCGACAACTTGAGATTGTATAAATGGCCACTTAAATTACCCGCCATTATTTTTTATTTTCTTACACACACTACCGAGGAGTGTCGCTCGTTGTCGGTCTGGAATCGCTGTCTGTCTCATCTTTCAAACGAACTATCAATAGAGGAAATGAATACCTGGGTACTTTGCCTTCAGC
>CAKZVB010000156.1 GCA_937922015.1 uncultured Granulosicoccaceae bacterium | reverse complement strand
GGCTAGAATCCATACAGGATTTGCGGGTTGTCCACTAAAATTTTTTTCCGTAAGTCCTCGCTCGGTGCCCAGTCGACGAGTTGATCAAGCAGCGCACCGTCGTTTGGCATAGTGCCTTTTATGGCAGGGTGCGGCCAATCGGTTCCCCAGACAACTCGATCTTCGTTTGCCGCGATCAACGCTTTTGCATAGGGAATAACATCATTGTATGGCGTCGATGGAGATGTCGTGATGCGATAGGTGCCTGTCATCTTCACCCAGGCTTTACCATCCCGCAACAGATCGAGGAATTCCTGAAAGCCAGGGTGTTCCATCGGGTTGTCAGTCTTCATATATCCCAGGTGACCGAAAGATACATCGACGGCCATACCATTCATGGTGGCACGCAAATCGTCGAACTTATGCACATTAATCAACACCTCAAGGTGCCAGCCCATGTCTTTGATTCGTTGAGTGAACTTTTGCACCGCTTTGGGACCATCGAATGGATTTCCCCCCTTGTCAACCAGATTCACACGGGCACCACGCGCGCCTCGCTCATGAAAAGCGTGGAGCTGACTATCGGTGACCGTCGCGTCAACAGCGACCACCGCCAGAAACTTGCCCTTCATTTTATCCACAGCATCCAACATGCATGAATTGTCTGTACCATAAACGCTGGGCTGAGTCAGGACCGCGCGTTCAATGCCACCAAGTGCTTTGTGCAATTGCAGATAGGATTCCAGAGTCGCCTCCGGGGGGGTATAACCACGAGCGGTCGAGTACGGATACTCATCAGCGGTTGCAAATATGTGAGCATGACTGTCAATGGTCCCTTCGGGTAGCTCGAATTTTGCTTTAGTTGGTTTCGGATCAGGCCCCTGGCAGGCTGGGTATTTTTCGTCGTTCACTATAGTTTTTCCTCAAGTCTAGACAGCTGAATGTAACGCCTTACGTTGCCAGCCCCATACCGCAGCGAGAAGCATTGCCCCCATCTTATTTACAACGTATCCGGACACTAAAGTATACCGCTGAAATGTTAAGTGGTATGAAACACATAACGGCAACCAGTGCCTGCAGCACCCACTGCGTCCAGGATGTTGGCCTGCGCAAATAACCGGCAAGATCGACCAGCAGCAGACAAGACCAGAACCTGACTGCCCTCCATGCCTGAGAGCTTCTCCCTGGTGCGAACCAAATGGCAAACTCCCGGTCGCAACGATTGCAGGTTGCAGTACACTAGTGAAGAACGGATTGGAACCATCATTTGTACTGGTCGTCGTTGGTTTGGGTTCTGTCGTTCGATACACTCTAAAACCACACCTCAATATTAGTTTTAGCAAGGTAAAGAAAAATGCCAGAGTATTATGATGATGTTGAGGCCAGCGTTGATCGGGCGCTGACAGTACTCGGCAACAATATCGTGATGGGAACTCCACTTGGTTTGGGTAAGCCCAATCAGCTAATAAATGCATTCTATCGCCGCGCCGTTGCCAACCCTGAAATCAAACTTGTAATTCTGACAGCACTCTCGCTCGCCCGACCTGTCCCCCGATCCGAAATCGAGGCAAATTTCCTAGACCCTTTTGTAGACCGTTTGTTTGGTGACTATTTACCATTGGCGTATCTGCAGGATATCAGGGCCGGCAAGCTGCCGGAGAATGTCACGGTGTCAGAATTCTATATAAAAGCGGGATCCATGCTCGGTGTGTTTCCTGTGCAATCCAATTATATATCGACCAATTACACCTTTGCAGCCAGAGATATCAATGCCAGAGGCGTGAATCTTATTGTTCAAATGGTCGCGAGTCGAGAGACAGAAGGAGAGCAGCAATTAAGCCTGTCCTGTAATACCGACATAACGCTTGACCTGAAAGAAATGATGCAAAAGCGTGCCAGTAAAGAATCGCCCGTGTTGAGCATTGCCCAGATACATGACGAATTGCCTTTTATGGAAAATCGGGCACTGGTGGCACCGGAATATTTTGACCACGTAGTTAGAAATGAAGCGTATAACACAACGCTATTTCCAGCGCCGAATATGCCGGTAAGTGATGTTGACTATCTGCTGGGGCTGCGTGCCAGCACCTTGATCAGGGACGGCGGAACACTGCAGATTGGTATAGGCGCACTTGGCGATGCTATTACCTATGCAACGATTTTGCGCCATCAGAATAACCCCGTCTATAAATCGATGTGTGAGAATCTTCCTGCAACAGATTCGGCCGACCGTAGCCTGATTGATGCCACCGGTGGTTGCGATATATTTAGCAAGGGTCTGTACGGCTGCAGCGAGATGTTTGTCAATGGATTTCTGCACCTGCGTCGAGCCGGTGTGCTTAATCGCAAGGTATTTGACGATCGGGGACTGCAATCGTTAATTGATCGGGAAGCTATCAGCCAGGCAGTTACGAGGGAGTCGTTGCTATCTGTGTGGCAGGCGGGTTTGATCGAGCCCTCGCTAACAGCCGGAAACGTTCGCTGGCTGGTTCATTGGGGGTTGCTGCGAAAAGACATCGAATTTCACAACGGTAAGATTATCATTGGAGACAAAGCGATTGACGCAGATCTGAATACCAGCTTTGATGAAATTGTCGAGCATGCGCTGGGTCACCAGCTAAGGCATGGAATCTATATGCATGGCGGTTTCTTTTTGGGGCCGTCAGATTTTTATGAATCACTCTCGGCGCTGTCCGATGAAGAACGCAGTGGCATTGGAATGGACAGTGTCCGGCGGATA
Organism: uncultured Granulosicoccaceae bacterium; assembly: GCA_937922015.1. Taxonomy (GTDB): domain Bacteria; phylum Pseudomonadota; class Gammaproteobacteria; order Granulosicoccales; family Granulosicoccaceae. The sequence goes on along the minus strand of CAKZVB010000156.1, from coordinate 10,690 downwards.
AATCGTTTGGATGATGCCCCCTTACAAACCTTGCAACGCAGACACGCCCGGTTTATTAATACCGGCATGATGGTGACGCTAAGTGGTGCCGTTGTATCGGACGGATTAGAGTCGGGTCAGGTGGTTAGCGGTGTAGGAGGCCAATACAACTTTGTTGCGCAGGCACACGAACTCGCCGATGCCCGGTCTATCCTGTGTATACGCAGCACGCGCGGCTTTGGTCGCAAGGCAACATCGAACATAGTGCCACGATACGGGCACACCACCATCCCGCGACATCTGCGAGACATTGTGATTACAGAGTACGGAATTGCCGATCTGCGTGCAAAGACAGACCGGGAAATCATTATGGCGTTGCTCAATATCGCAGATTCGCGCTTCCAGCAGGAGTTACTGGAATCGGCTATTGAATCGGGCAAACTGGCTGATGACTACTCGATCCCGGAAGCTTTTACAAATAATACCCCACAGAGCATTGAAAATTTCATCAGACAATGGCGTGACCAGGGGCACTTTCCCATGTACCCCCTTGGTTGTGATTTTACTGAAGAGGAAATAGCACTGGCGCACAGCCTGCGGGAACTCAAACAGCTGGAAGCCGAGCCCGCCAAACTGATCAGGCAAACCGTGCGTTCTTTACTGAATCAGGTCGATGAGGAGGAAGCCAGCCCTTATCTTGAGCGCATTGGTTTGTTGCACCCCGACACACCAAAAGAAAAAATACTGCAGCAACTGCTGTTGCTGGAGCTTGAGGAAAACGGTTATCTGAAACCCTTATAGGGAACTGGCTTTGGCTCTTGAATCTCTATGTGGCCTGGTGCCCGGGAGATGACATCGAACTTTGCCCTCGATCGGGATTGGGTTTAACCGGCGCTTGAACAATTGCCTGCAACTGATCTGCTCCGCCGACATACGTTCCGTCGTACCAGATTTGTGGCACAGTGATCGGAGTCTTGGGCCCGACGACAGGCTTAACACGACCCAGCATTTCATAAAGTGAGCGCGGTTCTTTTACCACGTCGTGGTACTCGAATTGGATTCCGGCCTTGTTCAGATAACTCTTTGCCCGGACACAGTGCGGACAGCTTTCTTTTCCATACAGGTGAGTACCGGTAATTTCTGAATGCTTAACGTATTCAGCGATGACTGCTTCGGTGAGAATACCGCGATTTAACGCATGCCCCTGGGATACCACCCGACCACCCACGATAACAATAGGTGCATGCCAGCCACCAACTCTCAGCGCGCGCCACCACACGGACAGCCAATCGTGTGTTTCGAGCTCCACCGGTATTTCCGCCAGCTCATTTGCAAAGGTGTCCTCAATGACGTCCACCGTCAGTGAGCATTCACCGCAGGGGATGGATACTTTGAATGGCCCCCAGGAACCCGCCCATCGATAGAGGATGACTTTAACTGGCTTGGACGACATTGTGACTCCATAGTTAAGCTGGCCGAAGCGCCATAATATTCTCGTGCAAAAATGTAGAGTAAAAAGGCGTTGTTAAAGTTCAATTTCTCTAAAAAGGTCGATCAATACGCCTTTGCCTGTTCTTGATGTTTTTCGCAAGCGCTCAGACCAGTCAAACCAATAAACCCGGAGGAACAAGCCAGTCGCATATCAAACAGCAGTTAACTACTGTTCAGCGTGCGTTCGGCCAGAGTTGGGAAACTCGGCAACGGAATGATTTGCAAGACCATGCACCCCGTCAGATCCGCACGTGCGGTCCAATACCCAATCAATACCCAATAGAGAGAGGAGCTAGTCGGAATGAAAAAAGTAACGTCAATTGCCGGAGTCCTGATATACCTCATAATTGCTCAGGGATGCGCCACGTATACAACTCCAGCAGCTGGCGTCAATATCAACGTGTTAACGGACGACAATATAGCAGCGCTGTTAAAAGTGGAACCTGCAAGTGAATTTCCAGCGCGTATTGCAGTAGCACGGGTTCAGGCATCCGGCTATGTTTCCAGAACCAACGCAGGCTATGGCAAAGGACGATACAGCGTGATTACTACCAGAGACATAGAAGATGAAACCGATTTTGAAAAGCTGAACAGTCTTTCTAACGTAGGCGGAATCGCGCCGCTGGGCAGATTACTGTTGCCACCGACGCTTGAGACGTTAAAAGATCTGAGAATCTCTGCTGCCCGTCTCAAAACAGATATGCTTCTTGTGTACACAGTCGATACAACGTTTCATATTGAAGGCACACCGCTTGGACCCTTGTCATTGGTAACCCTTGGTTTTCTGCCGAACAAAAAAGCCTTTGTGACTTCGACAACATCGGGTGCATTGATAGATGTGCGTACGGGATACATCTATGGTGTGGCCGAAGCCACCGGCAGGCAAGAACAACGAACAACCACCTGGAACGAGCAGAATGCGATTGATCAAGCCAGAATAGACTCTGAAACGAACAGCTTTAAAAAGTTTATTGATGAGTTTACCAGAATGTGGCCCGAAGTCGCCGTGCAGCACATTGCAAGCAACGGCTGAGCGATAGCCGGGTGATGGCTGGCTGTCTGGGTCTCGTGTAACACTGGCCAGTGCCAACATCGATTGATGAAGGACACTGGCTTTCGTTAAAGCCTGAACACATCAACACCAGCGTAGTTAGAAAACTTTCAAACCATGCCGGCTTTCAGTGCCGTCATCAATCAGTTTTAGGGCATGATCCTTGCAACGGCAACTTATCCTGCAATTTTATCCTGCAATTTGATTACCCAGTGATCTATTAGTCGCAAAAGAAAAATTCATGTCTAAGCTGACTTTAAGCGTATTGAAACACTCATTACAAAATCTTGCGCGCAGCCCAACTGTATTACTCGCCATCACTGCAGTCATTGCAATAGCAACTGGAAAACCTTATCTCACGACCAGTGCGAGAGCAAATAGCGGAACAACGTGCCAATACGAGGTTACTGGCACAACGGTCCCCAATACCAGCGGCACACCACTACTAATTAACAATCTTACCGGCACAGTTATCTCTGCCAATTTTTTTAATAGTGGTGCCATTGACCCGATTGAAGGAGATGAGTTTGTATCTGTTTGTATTCATCCCGCAGATCAGAGTGGCAATGTCACCGCAGAAATAACGACAAACGTTGGACTCGACGATGATGCTCAAATCAAAGGGTATCCCGAGTTTATCTTCGGCACTAAATTCGGCAACCAATACGAAACATCATACCGTTACTATTCAAACAATAATCTCACGGCAGAGCAAAAATGGCCGGTGTTATCCCAAAACAATAGCGCAAATGGGCAGCCATTTGAACTGGCAAACCTAGAATACGTATCGAGTGTTAGAAATCTGAACCTTCCCGCTTTTACAAGCTCACTTCCCACCATCGAAATCACATTGGATATTGATGAATCTAATGTTGTAGGTGCAGAACGGGACATCATGCTGGAATCATGGTTTCACGACACCTCAGCCAACAGCAATATCCTCGGATTGAACGCCGCTAACGGACAACCTCTTGCCGGCACACTGAATAATATCGTCGGTATCGGCCATCCGCACTACAACGAGCTTGACAACACACTGCTGGAAATGATGGTCCATATCGGAGCATTGAGCCCCAACGACGTAAGTGGCGCAACAAGAAACCCCGGCCAGAATCAGCTAACTGAAATTTACAGCGGCAAAGACTTCGACGGTGATGGAATTGACGATCACTTTGATGTCGATTCTCACGTAAACCAGAACAATAACCAGGAACCCCGCCCGGGAATTTATTCAAGCGGAATAGACGATGATGGCGATGGGATTGACGACGCCGACATACTACCGATCACCATCGGCAGCTTCCAATACAGCATCTGGTACGGCACTTCGTTTCTGGCACCGATTGTTATCTTCAGCAGAGAAACCGACCAGAGCCTGCAAAATGATTTTGATCCATCGACACCGGATATGGATCTGTCAGCAGAAGGTGAGTTCACACTTTTGTGGAACGATTTTCTAGACTATACGTTGAACCACCTGGAGCAGCAGTTGCAAACCGCGCAGGTTAGCTGGGCAACGGGCACAGAGAATCCATTCCCTAAAATGCGCGCAGCAGGTGGCGCAATCAGTGGCGTCGAACTTGGCGTGGAACCACAGACTAATATTCCAGCCGATCTGCCTTATAGCATTCTACTGAATAAGTTTGATTTAAAGGTCGATGGAAAGACGTTTGGGCTGGTAGATGGAAACAAGCCAACAATCACTACTACTTATCCGGGGCAATTCGATCTGATAGCACCAGCCACCACATCAGTTACAGGTACCGCAATAGACGACTCATCAGGGATAGATCAGGTAATGGTACTGATCAGGAGAGACCTAGCCGCAACCCGGACATACTGGAACGGAAGCGCATGGCAAGAGACTGAATTCTGGCTGGATGCCACGGTAAACAATGATGACTGGAGCGTCGACAATGTCGATTTATCTGAAGATGGTAATTACCGCACGTATACCAGAGCTTATGACGTGGCGGGCAATCATGCGTCAGAAAGTGTTAACCCGGTAACCGATTTTATTGTATTAGACAACCGGCCGGGGTTTACCGGTCCTACATCACCGCTAACCTCAACGACCGCCGCATTTAGCTGGACGAACAACGATGGAATCGTCACAGACTACTGGCTATACCTGGGCGCTTCATTGGGATCGAACAATCTCTACGATAGTAAAAACCTACAACTATCTGAATCTATCACTGCTGCTAATCTGCCGACAAACGGAAGCACCTTGTTTGCCCGCTTGTGGTACAAGCTCAATGGATCTCCGGACTGGTACTTTACCGACGCGGAATTTATATCTTTCAATCAGCCACAAATCACAAGCCACTACGTTAACGATTTTCTATCACCGTTCACCGATAACTTTTCCTGGCAACAAGGCTGGGACTCATACTGGCTTTACGTAGGTTCAAGTGTCGGCGCTGCTGACTACTTCAACAGCGGCAATCTGGGGACCGCTACAAATGTTGCCGCCACAGGTCTGCCCAATGACGGAATCAGTACAGTCTATGTTAGATTATGGTATCGACAGTCCACCGAGCCATGGAGTTTTGTTGATTACAGCTACCTCTCAGGTCTACGCCCGGCGATTGTCACCCCTTCTGAACTACAACCGATAGACTCTTCTGAAACATTTAGCTGGGTTAGTAACAACAACGCGGTGGTCACGAGCTACTGGCTATACCTCGGCTCTACCACTGGTGACAGCGACATTTACGACAGTGGCAACCTGCAACTTACAAACTCCCTCGCCATAAGTGGATTACCAACGAACGGGAGCACTATACATTCAAGACTATGGTATCAACTGTCAGGCTCGGCGGTCTGGTACTTTACCGATCAGGAATTCACAACGAAAGACACACCATCGATCACCAGTCACAATGAAAACGACACCCTGTCACCGAATTCAGACACTTTCACGTGGGATACAGGCTGGGACGAATATTGGCTCTATGCAGGTTCAAGTACTGGAGCGTCTGACTATTTCGATAGCGGAAATCTGACTTCCAGTACGACATCTACCGCAACCGGGTTACCGGATGATGGCAGTAGTACGGTTTATGTAAGACTCTGGTTTCGACTATCCGGAAACGCGTGGGAATCGGCAGATTTCAGCTACGTCGCAGGATCAATTTAGGTAGAACTTCCGTTTAACAACTGCAGAATTTCCGCTACCTCCAATGTCGCGACTGCCGATTCGATTCATTCGTACGTAATATGGTTTAAAGAGACGGGCACACCCTGGAATAGCCTCGATTATCAATTTGAAGCTTCAGCGCCATAAATGAAAGCATTTCATATCACATCAAAGGTTTCTGGAATAACATAATTCCCCAATGCAGATAACCACTTTTACCGCCTTCAATCCAGTTCTCTAACCCGACGAGCATCCGATCAATGTACTCTTCAGAGGCACTTTCACCTACATGATCACGACGCGACAATAACTCGTCTCTAATATGAGAATAATGCACTGACAAATGCTCACTCAGATCGACGAAATTAACCTTTTCAAAACCTACCAAATCACCTAACTGCTCATAGTAATCAAATGACCCCAGGCTGTTCAGGTACAGCCTCTCATAAATGGGAGTCAATACCTCAGGTGGACTTAAAGGGGATTCCATTGGATCGGTAAAAATCAGATATCCACCCGGCTTTAGAATACGGAACGCCTCGGCAAGTATTCTATCCCGTGCTGAGGAATGTAAAAATGAATCTTGCGACCATACGATAGAAAATGTGTCATTTGCAGCAGGCACATCTTCAAAATCCCCGTGACGTACCTCTATTTTTCGCGCCAAATTCGCTTTTTGCGTCATTAGTAAATTGCGATCGTTTTGAGTTTCAGACAGGTTCAAACACATCACACGGCAATCATACTTTGCTGCAATTCTCCGTGCGGATCCGCCATATCCCGCCCCCAGATCTATTACGTATGAATCCGGCCCAAGCCCCGGCAGCATTTCTGCCATCTTGTCCACAATTGCAAAACCAGCTTCGCGAATATCACTGGTATTTTCATATATTCCTAAATGTAAATCTTCACCACCCCATATCGTCGAATAAAAAGCATCAGCATCGTCGCTGTTGTAATAGTCCTCAGTCACTGCTTTCGCACGACTCGATAGATTCTGTGTCATCGGAAACTTTGGAGCGAGTGTAGATTTTTCAACGACGTGGACAAAAAAATCGGAGTCATCATCGCGGTAGGCCGCACGAAAATCGCCGTAGGTCCTTATTCGTTCGAATCCAGCCTCTCGAAGCAATCGACGAAAATAGTTCTTCCTTATCGGGTGCAAATTGAGATTATAGGTCGAACCGTCTGGAAAAGAATATTTGAACCTTACCAACTCTTCAGAGATGTGCTCAGGTTCTGCAGAGACTTGATCACCGCAATAGTAGTATTTATGTTTCGAAGAAAACCCATTATCGATTATCGAATCGTAGTTTCTTTGATCAATGATCAACACTCCATCCGGCTTTAACGCCGCATAAAACTCTGCCAGCGCACGCCGTCTATCCAGTTCATCATGAAGGTGCGTAAACGAGTTGCCCAAACAGACGATAGCGTCAAACCGATTTTCGACTGAACGACCCAGCCATCGCCAATCCGCTTGAATGGTTTTAAGTATAAGTCCACGCTCCCGTCCGTTTTCAAATGCTCGAACCAGCATGGCGGCTGAACCATCTGCAGAACTTACATCAAACCCCGCCTTGATCAGCTGCACGGAATGGTAACCGGTTCCAGTAGCTACGTCCAAGACGGTTCGCCGGCCTCTTGAGCTCAGCACGTTTACAAAAAAATCTGCCTCAGCTTCTGACCGGGCATCCCAATCGATGAGCGAATCCCATTTGTCCACAAACTCAGTAATATATTCATTTCTGTACTGATCTGCAGATCGATCCTTTAATGGATTTTCACTGTATCGCTGCTTGTCAAGTGTCAGGTCGGTATTTTCCGTTTTTGTGCCAACATCACTCCTAGTGTTGTCAACAGGGGATTGGGCAAACTTCTCAGCCATTTACGTCTCCAATTGGTTCAAATGCGACAAGAGTACCATAGCACAGCCAGTAAAAATAACCAGCGACAGCCAGGATGTCATGAAGCGCTAGTTACCTGACAACCCAGCGATTCAAAGTGATAACGAAAATTCACTGGAGAACCCTTCCCCTTGCGTAAAACGTCCGCCGCTTCAGCTAAACTAACCACCTAAATAAAAGCTGAATCTGGGAAAATTGTACAAATAATGAACAAAAGCATACTTCGCACAAGACTAATGGCGGGCATGGTTGTACTTTTGACTGCATCCATTAGCCTTCAGGTTTCAGCCAAGGAATATGACACTCAGGACATAACCGAAGCGTCAGCCGCTCGCTTCCTGGCTCAAGCTACTCTCGGTTATTCCGAATCTGATATCAAACAAGTTAAAACAGTAGGTTATCGCCGTTGGATTCTTGAACAGCTAAGTCTTCCGGCATCTCTAACTGAACCCTACATAGAGTTTCTTACCAGTCGAGTTGAAGAAGACTACGATGTCGGAGGTAATTTGCTCGCATATCATAAAGTAAGGTCTGCCGGAAATAACGTCGGTTACCTGAACATGACCACCGCCTGGATGCGAGCAGTACTTGGAGGCCACGACGCCTTGAGGCAAAGGGTTGCCTGGGCTCTTAGCCAAATTTTAGTCACTTCCAATCGCGTCAACAAACTAGCAGAGGCAAGCACAAACTACTACGACCTTCTGCAACTTTCAGCTTTTGACCACTACGATGAACTTCTTCTAAAGGTAACCTATCACCCCATAATGGGGGAGTATTTGAGTTATCTTGGCAACCAAAAAGCAAATCCATCTAAAAATCGCTATCCGGATGAAAATTATGCCCGTGAAATAATGCAGTTATTCACCATTGGACTGTGGGAATTGAATAAAGACGGCACACCAAGACTGAACGATAAAGGGCACAAGATCCAAAGCTATAATAACGAAGATATAAAGCAATTGGCTCGAGTATTTACCGGTTTCTGGCTAGAAAAAGCACGTTTCAAAAAAATAAAGTGGGAATCATACGATAATCCCATGAAGATAAAAAAACGTCATCATGACCAAGGTAGTAAGAAACTGCTAAACGGATACTTGGATATACCAAAGAGAATGGATCCTGACGCTGAGGTAGAGTTAGTGATAAGTAAGCTTGTAAATCACCGTAACACAGCACCGTTCATATCCAAAAAACTAATAAATCATCTGGTCACATCAAACCCTTCACCAGACTACATCGAGCGTGTCGTCAATGTCTGGCTTAAAACCGATGGAAAACTCAGCGAAGTAATTACGGCAATCCTCGTTGACCCGGAAGCCCGCGATCCTGACATCGCAGCAAACAAAAACTACGGGAGGCTGAAAGGCCCAATTCTTAGACTTACAAATTTATTAAAAGCCTTTAACTGCGGCAAAGAGCTTGGCAAAGGACCAAACGACTATCCAGGATTGCAATGGTGGAACCCAGAGCCGGAACTCATCCTTCAACAAGCCCCCATGCGCGCACCTAGTGTATTTAATTTCTTTGATGCAACTTACGCAAGACCCGGTCCGATTACTGACGACAACTTGAAAAGTCCCGAGTTTCAAATTTTAAACGATGCAACCGCGGCAAATATTCCAAACTACTTCTGGCAGGGACTGACCGAAGGCTTTCACAAACCACGGCCGTTGGATAAGGGAGATCCACTACAGTGTGACCTTCGTTCCCTGTACCAATTGAATGATAGTCAACTGATGGAACGGGTTAATTTACTGCTAACTGGCAATTCGCTCAGTGAACATTCGATATCCACAATTCTGGATATCGCAAAGACCTCAACAACTAATCGACCGGAATTTGTACTAGCGGTGGTATATGCAACATCCATCACACCCGAAGCTGCAATCCAAAGGTAAGGAACACATGACCAATACTTCTCGACGCCGCATTTTGGCCACCTCAGCCTGTTCTTTGTTAGGCTCGTCGTCGATATTCAATACAATTACGAATCTATCATTGGCGAACGCTGCGGCAGAGACGAAGGGACCTACAGACTATCGCGCACTGGTTTGTGTTTTCCTTTTTGGCGGGAACGATTCCTTCAACATGCTCATACCAGCGGAAAAATCAGAGTATGACATTTACAGCAAGTCCAGATCAGATCTCGCACTGCCAATTGACAAAGGTAGTGATTCTGCGCTACGACTAAAAAACACTAACAACGGGCGCTCATTCGCAGTTCATCCGTCGCTACCAGAATTGCGGAATCTCTACAATGGCGGGGAACTTGCTTTTATCGCCAATACCGGAACTCTAGTAGAGCCCACCACTGTAGAAGCGTTTAAAGAAAAGACAATTCGTATTCCCAACGCACTTTTTTCCCATAATGATCAAAGAGAACATTGGCAAACGGGTTTACCGGAAAAGGCATCTTCCTCCGGTTGGTTGGGGAGAGCATTAGAATTGCTGGATACGAACAATAGCTCAGGAGAAAGCTTCAGCGGAATCTCCTTAAGTGGCAACAATCTCTTACAGACCGGAAGCCTGTTGTCCCCCTACACAATCACTGCGGAAGGTAGCATAGGATTTAAATCTTCTGTAGCAAATGATTTATACAATAGACTAAATTTATCACCCTCTGGAACAGCACCACGAAAGCTTTTTGAGGAAGTTTATCAACAAATAACAAACGGAAGCATAAAGAATCACAATTTATTTTCATCTGCTATTTCCAATGTCGAATTGCCTCAACCAGAGGGTCAAAGCAATCTTGCAAAATCTCTGCATGCGATAGCAAGAACAATAGCAGCCAGAGACAATCTTGAGACTAAGCGCCAGACATTCTTCGTACTTGTACCCGGATGGGACAATCATCAGAACTTACTAACAACACACTCACAACTCCTTCGCGACCTGAGCCGCTCTCTTGCCGAATTTCAAACTACACTGAATCAACTCAAGGTCTCCAAACAAGTTACTACATTTACCGCCTCCGATTTTGGCCGCACTTTACGCTCGAACGGCAGAGGGAGTGACCATGCCTGGGGTGGAAATCAATTTGTACTGGGAGGCGCAGTAAAGGGTGGTAATATCTATGGTGAATATCCAGAAGCACTTCTGTTAAAAGATGGCCTGGAC
>CAKZVB010000155.1 GCA_937922015.1 uncultured Granulosicoccaceae bacterium | reverse complement strand
TTTAACCATCGCCGGTGCCAGTGTTGCTAATGCGAATGGCAACACCATAAGTACATTGGCGGTTAATAACGCCACCACAGCCCAAAAGCCATAAGACCCGCCGATGCGCCGGGCCAGTAGAAAAAATCCCAGTCCAAGCACCAGTGATGGAACCGCAAGATAAAGCGTTGAAGAAAAATTGAGTAGGCGCAGGATGTGCCTGGACAGCTTATACCGACCCAGGCGTCGGGCCGTTGCAAGGGTCGTGTAAGTAGTTGCCATAGATACACTGATTAGTAGAACCAGAATGGTAGAGGCTGTGGCCAGAAATAAGCTGGTTGCCATTGCTATCTTGAAGGTTCTTTCATTGGCCAGGCGTACAAAATCTGCGCCCAGACCATCGAATAAAACGGCGATCAATGGCAGTGCGAACGCCACGCCGAACACGATGATCGTTATTGTCTGCAAAGAGCAGGAGGCCACACTGTCACGCCATAACGCTTTTTTAATGGTGCCGGTCGAAATAAGTGTATTGCTGCTTCCTGCGCCGGCACTGCAGGCTACAAGAACACCGCAAATAACTAACTGTGCTAATGCCAGCCCCAGGGCCCTGCCAAGATCAAAGTCCAGTTTGATCGCTTCATAGATGGACACCTCAAGTGTGTTGTACTTTGGTGACCCGCCCAGCGTCAGCACAATAGCAAACGAGGTAAAGCATAGAAGAAAAATGGTTGTAGCAAGCGTAGGCAGACTGGCAGAGATAGCCGGATACTCGATCAGCCTGAACCGCTGCCAGCTACTGAGTCCGAGGCTGACAGCGAGTTTTTTCTGTGTCTGCGGTATCGCTTCAAATCGTTGCAGCAGATTGCGAGCCGCGAACGACACATTAAAATAACAATGCGCAATAAGAATACCGCCAAGCCCGTAGATAAAAGGCGTCAGGGTTTTTTCAAATACCAATCGTGAAAGATCACTGATCCAGCCCGAGCGCCCCAATACCGATACCAGACCCAGAACCACAACCAGCGTAGGCAGAACCAATGCACAAGAGAGCAGGGCGATATAGATACTTCTGCCGGGGAAGTGCGTACGATGGCTGAGAGCCCAGGCCAGTATGGTGCCGATAAAAATCGACAAAACCGTAGACAAAGCCGCCTGAAAAGTCGTCCAGCCAAGTGTTCTGAAAAACCGGGGCCCGACACTTAAGCCGCCGACATCAGGTTGAACAGCCAATTGATAGAATAGTCCAGCCGCCAGCAACAAAAGCAACCCGGCCACCAACAGCCCGGGTAGTAGTGTTTTCATGTGGGCTGTTGTTTTGATTCTTATTGGCACCGGGTTTATTTGTATTTCAAGGGCGCAGCCTTGCGACTGCCAGTCGTATTCGGGGCGCTACTGCCCCAGCACCTCTACCCATTCTTCAATCCACTGCTTACGACTCTTCTCAACAGTGACTCCGTCAATTAACAACGTCTTTTCCGGTAAATGCAGGGTCTCAAAGCCGTCCGGTAGACCGGCTTCAGTGCTGGTAGCAGGATAAACCCAGTTAGTGGTTGGAATAATATCCTGCACAGTATCACTTAACATAAATTGCATGAATTCTTTTGCCAGTTCTTTGTTTTTAGACGACTCCAGGATGGCGGAAACTTCTATTTGCAGGTAGTGGCCTTCTTTGAATTGTGCTGAGGCAAAGCGACTGTCTTCTTCTGCAATCAGGTGATAAGCAGGTGACGTAGTATATGAAAGCACCATGTCGGCTTCGTCTTTCAGAAAAAGACCATACGCATCAGACCAGCCTTTGGTCACAGTGACAATTTTGGGCGCCAGTCCCTGCCAGATCTCTGAAGCGCGATCACCATAGGCCTGTTGAATCCATAGCAGCAATCCCAGCCCGGGTGTACTGGAGCGTGGATCCTGGATAACAATTTTAAATTCTTCAGGGGTATTGATCAGCGCTTCAAAGGAGTCCGGCGGTGTGGCGACCTTTTCTTTGTTATACACAAACGCAAAGTAGCTGTAGTCGAATGGTAGAAACGTATCATCGGTCCATTCACCGGTAGGCAGCGTCAAGGCGCTGCTGTCTGCACCATGGGGTGTAAATAGTTTAGTCTCACGCGCCGCCTCTGCAATATTGGTGTCGAGGCCCAGCAGGATATCTGCAGTGGTCTGTTCACCTTCCAGTTGAATTTTACGCAACGCACCAATCGAAGAGTCAGCTGCAATGAAGTTAACATCGCAATCACAAGTCTTTTCGAAAGCCGCTTCAATCCCCGGTGCCGGGCCCCATTCAGCGGCAAACGCGTCGTAGGTGTAGATGGTGAGCGTGGGCGTTTCGGCGGCAGCGCTGCCGGCTGTCAGCAGGGCTGTGGCCAGCAGAGTAGAGGACAGAGTCTTTTTAAGTGGTTGAGTTACCATGTCAGTTTTGCATCCTGTGTGGTGGCAATTCAGGTTGCAGCGCGATGGTAGTAGACAATAAAAGCTTGTTCGTCTCACTTCCTACGCCAGCATTACCTGGTTCAGGTTCAATGGGTATTTCTCAGCGACAATGTGTCGCACCCCAGCGAGTTATTGACCATAATATATGAAATATTCCGGAAAACCCAACCCAATGCATGAAATAGATTGCAAACTGAAATTTGAGACGCCGGTGGTATTGGTCGGAGGGGCTCCGGCAGACGTAACGAAGCTTCAGTCACTGATCGATAACAGCTGGCCAGTGGTGGCAGCAGATGGTGGTGCAAACACTTTGCGGGAGTGGGGTATTACGCCAGCCGCGATTATCGGTGATCTGGATTCTCTGCAGGATATTGAATACTGGAATAAACAAACCCGCGTGATTCCAATAACAGAGCAGGACAGCACAGATTTTGAAAAGTGTTTGTATACTGTTCAGGCGCCGTTGTTAGTGGCGATTGGCTTTACCGGAAAACGGTTTGACCATACGCTGGTGACTTTGCATCTAATGCAGAAGTATTTGGATAAAAAGCTGTTGCTTATTACTGCAGATGATGTGTGTTTTGCGTGGCGTGGTGAATTGCGGTTACAGCTGCCGATCGGGGCGCGGTTTTCAGTGTATCCACTAAAATCTACCCACTTTATTGGTAGTAAGGGTTTGAAATATCCCCTGGACGATTTAATTCTTGAGCAAGGGCAGATGATCGGAACATCTAATATTGTTTCACTTGCTGAAGTTGGGTTGCAGGCCAGACCAGAGGGAATCTATTCCGTTATTGTCTCGTTGGATTATTTTAATACAATCTCGGCTCAGCTTAGCGTGGTGTCCGACTAATGTAGCTGAGGTTTCTTTTCTGACAATAAACCCCGGCCTTAGCCTGAATACTACTCAACCCCTTCAACGATTACTACATCGGACTCTGCGCATCGATTTCGTATCGCTTTGGCAGTCTGGTATTCCGGGCTGTGATAGGCGGCCAGCGCAGTATTGTAGTCTGGCCATTCGATAACTACGTTACGCTGGTGGGTATTGCCTTCCATTCCTTCGCATGTGCCTCCACGAACAACAAACTTAGCGCCGTATTTTTCATACACCGGCGCGCCGGCTTTTAAATAGTCAGGGTAGTTTTCTTCATCGGTGACGGTGATGTGAGCTATCCAGTACGCTTTTGGCATTGTGGTTTCCTTTTAATATGGCCCGGGATCGATATCTTGTGGTTGATATATATCAGACCGCAACTCCCAAATGCAGTAATTGGTGCTGGATTGTTAGTCGCTTCTGAAGATGTGGTGGTGATTCCTGCTGACCCTGCCGGTAGTTTAATGCCGGTGGATTCCAGGAGGCGTATCCCTTAAGTATATATTAGCAAATAGGATAGTTGCCGGCAATGTCGAATGAACAGCCTGTCTTGTTTACTGACTGACTTTTTCACATATAGATTTGCTGTTGTATTCGCGAGGAAAAGCAGCGGGTGAGTCAAAACAATCTACCGCAATCCATTTCTTCGAACGAATGGTATCTGTGTTGTCAATAAAAGTATCATTAATCAGCCAGGGGTTTATATAACAACGAACAGGTTCAACAAATTCTGAGGACTCCAGTTTGTAGTTGAATGCTACTTCTATCACTTCGATGTTTTGCTGGTGGATGCAATCAGGCTTAACGGTTTCAATGAAGGTTTCCCATGGTATATAGTTTTGATATATGTTGTTTCGATAGTCCGGCCATGGTGCGAATAGTGTTTCATGGTTTACGACATCCAGTGCGGGAATTCTACGCGGGCCGTGCGATGAAACCTGGCAGATCGAAAGCCGATCCATGTCCTTAAGTTCAGTATTTCCACTCATGATCGCACCCATACATGATCCCTCAAGTGTAGGGTTGGCAACGGTAACATACCCGCTCGGTCTCAATTCAAATGAACCATTTTTAAGTAATGTGTTGTCTGAATCGATCCCTGCATGAGTTTTTGGTTCAATACTAACGGTGACTGATTCGTCCAGCAGGATTTCATCATAGGTTATTTCTCCCTTGTTGTAGTACGACATGTTTACAGTCATTTTGGTGCATAAAGGAACTTCACCAACGCACTTGGATTCGAAAAACAACACGTTATTCGGTGAAACCAGATAAGCTTGAGGGCCATGCCAATAATCGATAAACCGAATTGTTTCGTTGAAACCGAGCACCAATACGCTGGGTATTGCCAGAGCCAGCGCTACAACCTGTAATTTCTTTTCGTTTGACAAAAAATATTCCTATTCCACCTTCACGCCAGTGAATCCGACTTCTTTATGCTGGTAGCCAGTCGCAGTGCATTTTTCTACAATTTTCAAGAACTTCGCGTAGTGATGGCATAATCCAGAGACATGGTTGTATTCGACAGTATCTGAAGTGATCTGTAATTCAT
>CAKZVB010000154.1 GCA_937922015.1 uncultured Granulosicoccaceae bacterium | reverse complement strand
ATGTGGGCCCATCCGTTGCCAATAATGGGTCATTCATAAGTAACTACATGTGGTCGGCGAAAGATTGCGTGCATGAGTGGTCCGTAGTAGCGCTTGTTTCTGGATGGGCACTATTTAGCCCGCCGTTTCACCACAAAGGTTGAAGCCCTCGACTGTCGACAGGCAAGCACCCATCACAGATAAACACCCCATGGTGTTTGCTCAATCAATTCACCGGCAATATGCGTAACGGTTCTGTCGGTGCCATGAACCTCAACAATGCAGTGCGCACAGTTAGGCAACGCAGGTAGCTTATGCTGTTCAGTGAGCGCTATATTCATATAAAAACCCAAAGTCTTTTTAATGATTGCACCGTGACTAACCACCAATATATTCGCCTCTTTAGACAAGTCTGAGTGCTTAGCGATAATCGCTTCTAACGCAGCTACTCCGCGTGCCTGCGTCTGTTCAGGTGTTTCAGCGCCATCAACATAAAAATGCGGCAGCGCTTTATGATAGGCCTCAACCATTTCAGGGTGTGCGGCTTCGATATCACTCCACATTTTTCCCTGCCAAATGCCCCAGCAAACCTCCCGGAATTCATCCAGATAAATCACTGTGTCGGTCCGCAAACCTAAAAGATGCTCAGTTGTCTGGCGGGTCCGCAGACTGCTGCTGGAATACACGGCATCAAGCGGCATGGATAAAAAATCTTTGCCCCGCTCAATCGCCTGAGAAACACCCTGTTCATCAAGCTCGGAATCCAATTGCCCCTGAATGCGTCGTTGAACGTTCCAGTGGGTCTGGCCATGTCTTACTATGTGAAAGCGCATGAAGTGGGAATAACAATGAAGGGGCGCTTATTATACAGTTTTAATTTAGTGTTCGTGCACAGCATTTAACTCTACAAATTGGCCTTAGTCCTGATGACCGATCCGGCTCATTAGCCAGGCCTTCAGTGTCTGTGCATCATCACTTAAAATCCGAGTCGCAGCGGACATAAACACATAACCGAAACCGGTAAGCTTTTCTTTAAAAGGGGCAACTAATAACCCGTTTTCCAGTTCATTAAGCATCAGATTATCGGCCAGTATTATGCCCTGCCCGTCAACCGCAGCCTGCACTCTAACGTTCGCATCGCTGATTGTGCGAAGTGGATTTTTAAGCACTAACGAACGACCACCGGTACTGCTTTGAACCCATTCCTGCCACATATCCTGCCGCCTGTCTTCGCACAATAGCGGCACACTCTTAAATGGTTCGCGTTGCAAATCGGAGGCACTGAGTTGGAGTGTTGAATCCACTCCTATGCGCTCAAGCAGTTTCGGGCTTATTGCCGGAAACAATGGCATTTGTAATTCTGCAAATCGAGTCGGGTCTGCACGTTGCCGACAAGGCCCCCAACGGATGGCCAGATCCACATCAGCCAGTTTAAAATCCGCAGAATTTACCGAGTGCTGCAACAACACGGCAACTTCTCCATGCTGCTCGTTAAACCGACTGATATGGGCCGACAACCAACGCGCCGCCACATAGGTGGTCACCGCCACTGAGACACCGCTGCGCGCTCCTCTATCGGCCAGATGCTCCAGCGTTTCGCCCAGCTCATCAAACAGCTTTCTGGTGGTCTGCAGCAGTGTCTGCCCGGCTTCAGTCAAATAAACCTGA
Organism: uncultured Granulosicoccaceae bacterium; assembly: GCA_937922015.1. Taxonomy (GTDB): domain Bacteria; phylum Pseudomonadota; class Gammaproteobacteria; order Granulosicoccales; family Granulosicoccaceae. The sequence continues at coordinate 2,894 of CAKZVB010000154.1, read as the reverse complement.
CGCACCGAGCGTTTAAACAAACTGCATTGCAGTGATTCCTCCAGGCGACGAATCTGGTAACTGATAGCACCTTTGCTGATGCACAGTTCTTCTGCTGCAAGCGTGAAACTCAGGTGGCGTGCGGCAGATTCGAACACCTTGAGTGTGTCCAGTGGTGGCAGATGATGTTTCATAGATGAATTGGATAGTTCAATAATATTGAACCATAAACGAGAAAATTTAGTTTGTCACGCGGCGTCCATTGCGATAGAACTGTCAAATTACACCAGAGATTTCAATATGAGTGATTCAGTCAATTCACACGCGCGGGTCGTCGTCATCGGGGGTGGTATTGCCGGTTGTTCGACACTGTATCACCTCACCCGTGAAGGCTGGACCGACATAGCTCTGGTAGAACGTGACGAATTGACCTCCGGCTCTACCTGGCATGCAGCTGCCCAGGTGACGCAGTTTGGCGGCAACCAGACTATGATCGGCCTGAAGCGTCACAGCATAGATCTCTACAGGGAACTCGCCGCCGATACGGAACACCCGTTCGACTACCACATTACCGGAGGTATGCGTACCGCTTACACGCAAGATCAAATCGATACCTACCACTACCATGTCGGCCTGGCGCGAGGCATGGGCGTGGACATGGAAGTGATCGATGCCGCAGAGGCCGGCAGACGTCACCCGCTACTGCAAACCGATGGGATGCTTGGCGCCTGGTGGGATCCACTGGATGGCTATATCGATCCTTCCGGTATTACCATGGCACTGGCCCGTAAAGCGCGCGAGGCTGGTGCCAGTGTGTATCGTTTTAACCCGGTGGAAAACATCACTAAAAAGCCCGGTGGCGAGTTTATAGTCCATACCAAAAACGGCGATATCACCTGCGAAATGGTGGTGAACGCCAGTGGCTATCGGGTAAACGAAGTCGGCGGTATGCTTGGCGTGGAACACCCGGTTACTTCAATGGAGCACATGTATTTCCTCACTGACAGCATGCCGGAAATTGAAGCGCTCGATTACCGTGTACCGGTAATAAGAGACCCCGGTGACGATTTCTACAGCCGTCAGGAGAAAAAAGGCTTACTGGTTGGTGTCTACGAGCAAGGCTGCAAAACCTTTGGCATGGACGGCATCGATCCAAACTTCACCAGAGATCTCTGCCCTTCCGATCTGGATCGCTGCCTCGATAACATGGAACGTATATTTGAACGCATGCCGGCTTTGCAAAACGCAGGCATACACACGGTGGTGAACGGACCGATCACTTATACCATCGACGGCCTGCCGCTGGTCGGACAGATACCCGGCGTTGAAAACGCATTTTGCATTATTGGTTTGCGGGCAGGCATCGGTGAAGGCGGCGGCCACGGCAAGATTCTGGCCGAGCTAATGGTTCATGGGGAGTCCGAATGGGACGCCTGGTGCCTGGACCCGCGGCGTTTCACTCAGTACGCAAACACCGAACATACCTGCCTGAAAGCCATCGAAGATTATCAAAACGAATTTCACTACCACATGCCACACGAACACCGGCCCGCCGCGCGCCTTGCGCGTACCACGCCGTTGTACCCGGTACTTGATTCGCTTAATGCCGTGTGGGGTACCGTTAATGGCTGGGAACGCGTATTGTGTTTTAAACCCGAGGGTCAGCCGGATTTCGAAGACAAACACAGCTATAGATTTACCGAAACCCGGGACGTAGTTGCCAATGAAATTAAAGCGTTGACTCAAAACGTGGGACTGATGGAAGTTTCGGGTTTTAACCGCTACGAACTCAAAGGGCAAGGCACCACCGATCTCCTCAATAGACTGGTGTGCGGCAAGCTGCCAAAGAAGACCGGTAAAGTATCACTGTGTTATCTGCTCAACGAAAGCGGCCATGTACTGTGCGAAGCGACTATTGCCAAACTCGACGAAGAACACTACTGGTACGGATCAGCGGCCGCATCCGAATGGCACGACAGAGACTGGATAAATAAATACAAGCCAGACACCGTCACCCTGACAGAATTAACCTCAAGCCATACGGCGCTGGTGTTAGCGGGCCCGCAATCAAGAGCGTTGCTGCAATCCCTGTCTCCTCGTTGTGACTGGGCAAAAAACGCATTCCCGTGGATGAGCGTAAAGCCAATGACACTGGGTCACACCAGTGTTATTGCAATGAACATCAGTTTCTCCGGCGAGCTTGCCTACGAGCTACACGTACCGAACGAACAACTGTATTTAACCTGGCAGCTGATTACCAATGCCGGTAAGAACTTCAACCTTTGCTACTTCGGACTTTATGCCACCGAATCCATGCGCATGGAAAAAGGCTATCGCCACTGGAAGGCAGACCTGATCTATGAACAAAACCCGATTGAATCTGCGCTGGATCGTTTTGTTGATCTGACCAAGGCAGACTTTATTGGCAAGGAGGCCCTTGTAAAAGAAATCGACAGAGGCAATCAAAAAGAGTTTGTCACACTTACTGTAGACTGTGACATTGCCGCCTCACACGCAGGTGACTCCATCTTTCACAACAATGATCTAATAGGTACTGTCACTTCAGGTGGCTATGGTCATCGCGTGAAGCTTAATATAGCCTATGCGTTTGTTGCCCCTGATCTCTCAGCGCAAGGCACTGAACTCGAGATAGAAATTCTGGGCAATCGATATCCGGCACTGGTTTGTGAGCCATGTTTATTTGACAACACCAACTCCCTGGTAAAGTCGTGATTGAGTAACATGTACCCGGATGATCCCGTCTATCCAGGAGTCTGCGCGGCAGAACCTCTGCTACTGCGAACGCGCCCTGACGGTGCGCCCAAGGCGATAGTAATTATCGATCATTTTCGGAACAATTGAACAACTATGCGCCTCAAATGATCGTACCATCATTTACTAAGACAAGGGCCCTC
>CAKZVB010000153.1 GCA_937922015.1 uncultured Granulosicoccaceae bacterium | reverse complement strand
AACACCAGATCACCCAGCTGTTCCTGTGCATGATCTGTGATGCCGATAGTAATGGTGCCATCATCCTCCAGTCGTACCCATTCATGGGACTGGGTGTATCTCAGGTCATCAGGCAGGTTCATAATATTACTCTTTGTATTGTCGGTGATTGATTTTACTCGTCATCAGCTATACGCCGACGCACTACCAGCTATTGTCTGAATTCTTTCAGACTCCGGCACAAAGTACCACCGATAATTGGGTCAATTCCAGCCAATTCGCGCATAATTCCACCAGCGTCACCTGCACGCTGTGATTGCGCTCATCGTTTGTGGCAGAATGTCAGCGGCATCAGAATTCACCGGGTAGACATCGCGACAAACCGGAGACACCAAGTGATAGAAATAAGGAATTACACCGCAAACGACACCGAACAGCTGTGGAATATATTCTATAACACGATCCGACAAATCAATTCGAGAGATTACACAAAAGCACAGGTTGAGGCCTGGGCATCAGACTCCGTCGACCCGGACTTGTGGCGAGAGCGAATGGAAGGAATCAATCCGTTTATTGCTGAATTCGATGGAGTCATTGCAGGTTATACCGACCTGCAGCCCAGTGGATTAATCGATCACTTTTTCTGCCACCACAAGTACCAGCGAAAAGGCGTGGGCAGCGCCTTGATGAACCACGTACTGGCAAAAGGCAGGGAGAGGGGTATCAACCGGCTTCATTCCGAAGTGAGTATTACCGCCAGACCGTTTTACGAACACTTTGGCTTTTCTGTTGTGCATGAACAGCAAATGGAAGTCCGGGGGCAGGTTTTAACTAATTATTTGATGGAGAAAATCAATCACAACCCCGATCAATAGCAACGCAGCACACCACTATTCATGAATTTTCATCCTGTCAACCATGCGTTATCTCCCCCACCTGACGCATACGCTGAGCTTTATGAATTGCCAGTACATTAGTACTAAGTATCAAAAATCCCATGGTAACCGCAACATAGCATCCAAGAAAAAATCTGCCTTCCAGTAGTGGAAAGAGAAGATAATGCAAAGCAACATACCCTCCGCTAACAAAACTGATGATCGCTATGCGGCGTTGCGTTTCATACAGATACGGAACAGCAAATTTCTCGTAGAATTCCTTCTTGCCTCGATGCAAATACATATGTCCAAACAGTATCGAATTCAAACCAACCAGCATACCCGACAAATACATGGATTTACCAATCCAGTGAGACTCTAATACGTATTGCAGGTATTCACTCCAAGAGACTTTATAAGAAGAATAGGTCTCAGGATGAGTTGCCGCCATATCACTCACAAAAACAAAATAGAAAAGCGCATGCCAACCGTAGTTATCAGCCCAGTGATTAACGGCCAGATAGAAGGCAATGGTTAAGGTGCCATAAAAGAACTGCGTTTTTCTTGTGGAGGGCTCGATTAACCAGCACGCCCCGAAAATTAACGCAGACATTATAATCAGATCGGTTCGCACTAAAACCATGACGGCCAGCGCCAGATAAAGCCACTTGTAGCGATTAACAAAGGCGCAGACCACCAATGCTGTGCAAAAGAAACCAAGACTGTCGACAGCGACGTGTCTGGGTAATATTAACTCCTGCGTAAATATAAACATCAGCACCGGTAAAAGTAACCACAAGGCGCTGTGTGCGTGTTTTCGTAAGCCAACATAGAATACGAGCACGCCAAGACTGTAGAAGGCCGCAGTGAGCACATGCCCTGCAACAAAAATATCAATCCCCAATTTGGTAAACAACAGCAGTAACAGAATGAATATCACACGAATTTTGTAATAAGGTATCTGCTGCGAGAATGCATCAGCATCCTCATACATGGTTTTCCGGTATTCGGTGGATGCTGTTAATTCAAACCAGGTTTCGTCAGTTGCATGCGCTTTTAGCGCAGAGTAGACACGCTGATGAACGATCTGCTTGTCCGACTCTGTCAGACTTTCTACTGCAGCAGCATAGCCCAGCGCATCCCAGTTCCAGATTGGTTTTTGCACGCAATATATAAAGCCACTGATACAGCTGACCAGGATTAACAGCGCGGTGACATATTTAAAGGATCTGGACTCTTCTGCCATTGTCCTTAACCTTTTACGCGACTGTTAAAGCCAATATCACCGGCATAAACCGGAGTGGCCGACCATCTGTTGTTAATCCAACGTCGCAAAGGGTTTTCGAACAGATAAAACGAAACCACACCTGTGCCAATGGCAAGAATGCAGGCGACCAATGAACCCCCGGGTATTTTGTACGAATATTGGTAGAAAACCTGTTGCCATAGATAGATCGAATAAGACCATAAGCCGAATAATCGAAAGAATTGAGAAGACAATAAATCTGCTACCCGCTGCGGGATTTCCTGCAAATGATTAACCGCGATGCCAAGAAGTACAGGTGACACAGCAAAGACCAGCCAAATTGGCAGTATATTTACGTAGCAACCCAGTCCCAGCGCAAAAAGCGCCACCGGAGCCCAGCACGGAAGTATCCAATTGTGCTTTCGCTTCAACAAGCCATAGCCGGCCGAAAAAAAGATAAAAGCTCCCGCTGTTTCTGTTCTTGAAATTAGCGGCAGTAGTTCGTCTTTGGTTGAATTCAGGTAGTAATTGAATGACATGACAATCGCCAGCGCCGCCAGGGCAATCAACCACCAGGCGATAGCTTTCGGCCGAACCAGAAACAGTGTCATGACACTCATTATTATGTAGGCGTGTTCTTCAACATTGAGCGACCACAAATGACCAACTGCCACTGTGGTATCCCACATGCCCGGCTCTACAGGAAGGTAGGCACGAATAAAAAAGAGGTTGGCCAATAGTTCCTGAGCGTAGAATTTTTCCTTAAAGACCCAGGCGATCGAGTACATACACAGGGTACAGAGGATGAACACTGGCAATATTCTGCTAAATCGCCGGATATAAAAATCGCGCAGTGACAGACGCTGTTCAAACAGAATGCTGCTCATCAGCATGCCGGACAGAACAAAAAAAATGTCCACCCCCATGCGGTCTTCCCAAATCCAGCTTATGTCCAGGAAGTGCCCGGACAACACCAATAAAACGGCAAGCCCGCGCCAGCCATCCCAGACAGCAACTCGCGCTGAGCGGTGTTTCAATTGCGATTCTGCTGCATGAATATCTAACATTCGAGTCTGAGCTACTGCCTGCGGGAGTCGGTGAATAATGCAACCGAATATACTACTGAACTTGGCCACATGCATTTTGAAAACCTGGCGATTTTAGCGACTAAGGCTCCTATTTTCATACCACTTTTAACGGATCTGTGAAACGTTATGCGTTTCTGAACAGCACCACTGTGCATATCATTTCTGCCTTGCGACTCTCAACATCCGACTTTCGTTTCACCATTCCCAGCAGCACGGAAAATGTCGGATGCGGATCTCATGACCCGCAAACCAGCTTCATGGTTTGCCTGTTGCCGGAAGGTGTGCAACTACCGCACCGTCGACTCATCCAAACTGTTTCTGCCAGGCAGAAATTATCTCATGCAATTGCCGCAACCCGTCAGTCAGTGCCGCGGGTCCCGGCTGCAGAATATCTACCGATTTGATTTCAAAGATCTGATCGGTTTGCACGGCCTTTATACGATCGTAACCAGCGCGCGCAGCAACCTTCTCAGGACGGAACTTCTTACCGCACCATGAACCGATAATGATATCCGGATTGCGGTTCGCAACCTGCTTCGAATCTCCAATAATGCGGTTCCTGCCTAACGATTCTTTGGCTAACTCCGGAAAGCAATCATCACCACCTGCAATACGCACGAGATCTGATACCCACCTGATGCCCGAAATCAAGGGATCATCCCATTCTTCAAAATAAACCAATGGCCTGCGATCATATCTATCGCTCGCACTTTTTATCGCGTTGATCTGCGTCTGTAACTTATCTGCCAGCAGGCGACCTTTGTCTTGCACACCCACCATCCCTGACAGAGTCAGTATCATACTGAGGATTTCTGCAACACTGCGCTGATTAAAAAGCATTACGTTAAGGCCGTGCTTAACAAGCTCAGCGGCGATATCGGCCTGCAGGTCTGAAAACCCGATCACCAGATCCGGCTCGAGCGCCAGTATTTTATCTGTTTTTGCCGAAGTAAAAGCTGACACCCTGGGCTTTTCCCTGCGCGCACGCGCCGGTCGAACGGTAAAACCCGAAATACCGACAATACGGTCCTCCTCACCCAGTAGATACAGCGTTTCAGTAGTCTCTTCGGTCAGACAGACAATTCTTTGCGGATAATGCGCTTGCATATTCTTTATAAATACATCCATAACGGAGAGCGGATAATGATAACAGCCAACACGACTCGTCAATCCCTGAAAATGAACTTTACAGACATAAACACAAGCGCCCGAGAAGCTAAGTGAATTTGCTAACCAAGTAAATGTACATACCGATATTGAACAACCATATATATGGCATTTAACATTCGCTACGGGAATGGCGAAGAAAACCCACCGGCCAGCATAGAAATTACTACATTCGAATCAACACCCTAAGCCTGCACGGCACGGCGCGCACAGGGTTTTCATCCGGGAAGCACCTGATATACACTTGTATTCAGTGTCTGGAATTACCATGACGACTCAATCACGCTCCAGTGCAAACCAGCACACAGTGTGTGCGGAATTGATCTGGCTGACTTGTTACACTGAACCCACACAAAAGGGAAACAAATTATGCTAAAAAGAACTCTTATTGCCGCTGGCCTTGCCAGCATAATGCTGACCAGCACTATCACTGCTGATGACCATTCCCCATTTGAAAAACAAATCAAGGCCCGCAAGGCAGTCTTTCAAGTCTACAGCTACAACATGGGTCTGCTTAGCGCAATGGCAAAAGGCGAAGCAGAATACGATGCCCAGACAGCCCTGGACGCAGCCGGGAATCTTAACGCGGCGGCTATGATGAAAAACAGCACCATGTGGCCTCCCGGCTCTGGAAACGATGCCGTTGAAGGTACGCGTGCGTTACCGGAGATCTGGTCAACCTTTCCCGCCATTGGCGAAAAAGCCGCAGCACTGACGGAAGCCAGCACAGCGTTGTTAGCAGTTGCCGGTAACGGACTCGATGAACTCAAAGGTGCCATGGGGCCGGTTGGAAAATCGTGCAAAGGTTGTCACGACGACTTCCGCGCGAAAAAGAAAAAGTGACTTAGCGTCTCTAACCTGTCCTTCTGATACAGAATGCAGGTAAAACGGGCCGCGCATGAACTACGCGGCCCACTCTCAACTGTCTCTACATTTTTGTTCTACACCGCAGCTATCAGGCAAACACCATTTATTCACCACCCAAAGCCAGCAACTACTTGCTTGTACCCGACCTTATAAGCCCTGATTCATAAATTCTGTTACCTCTGTTTTTGTTGGGCTATTGCGGCCTCCCCCGTGCCGTGTACATTTCAGTGACGCTGCAGCATTGGCAAATTCACAGGCTTCCACTTCTGTTTGCTGCTCTGTCAGCGCATAGGTAAAGGCCGCGTGCCATACATCTCCTGCACCCAGCGTATCGACCGCATCAACGGATCTGGCCGGTACATTTTCTATTTTTCCATCTTCAATATAAAACACACCGTTTTCACCATTAGTCACGCACACCCAGGCAGCTATTTCATTCGACACTTTTAACAAGGCCTGCTGGAATTGGGAGAGACCGGTATATTGCTGCAGACCCTGTGTAGAAAAGGCAACGTGCGACGCAAGAGCAATAGCCTCCCGCGGTACTGGTGCCTCAGCATCAATCACCCCCGGCACACCCAATTGCTGCGCCAGTTTCATGGCCTCGATGGTACCCGCCAGCCAGCGGGTATCTGCCAGAACAGCATCTGTTTTAATACCGGCGATTGCTGATGGATCATCGGATAAACCACTGCCGCGAAAGTTTACAATCTGCCGTTCACCGTGCTGATCAACCAGCACCGATGAAAAGGATGATCTTGCTGACACCGATCTTTGTACTAATGAGCAATCGACAGACTCTGCTGCAAGCTGGTTAACAATCAGATCACCAAACATGTCGTCGCCAATTCTTGCTGCAAGTCTGGCATGACCTCCCAGACGTGATATTGCAACCGCTGCGTTGGCAGCACCCCCACCACCCACAATGCCGGCGTCTGATGCTATATATTTTTCGGCCTGTGCCGGCAGCTCTGTGACTTCAAACAACAAATCAACGACAGCCAGTCCAACCACCAGCACCTGTGTCATCTGTACGCCTCAACGGGAGTCAGGCTATACATGCCTGTTGCCGCTGCAGTGTTGTTGTCCATAATAAATCCGCTGGAAGAATCAGTTTTTTTAGTTTACGCGGTTTGATGGTTACTGTGAAACACTCACCCGGGAAATTGATTACAGGCTAATCTGCGCATCATTTAAGGTAGACTGACCCCTAACTTCTGCACGACGCTGCAGGTTGAACTTACTCTTTCCGGTGGGCACAGAAACCGGACACACATAAAATGAAACTGAAGGCTATCTAAAACCGCACGCCATGACCATACAAACCGACATAGTAATTATAGGAGCCGGCATAGCTGGCGCCTCCGCCGCTGCCGCACTGTCAGACTATGCGAATGTAATTGTGCTTGAACAGGAGGCACAGCCCGGTTACCACTCGACCGGCAGATCAGCGGCCACATGGGCACCCTATTACGGGCCCGATGTTATTCAACAGCTTACCGCCCTGTCCAAACCCACTTTAACCAATCCGCCGCAAAGCCTGGGGTCAAGCAGCTTTACCGGTGCCAGAGGTGAAATGATGCTGGCTCGCAAGGGCGATGAAGCCGAGATTGAAAAACACAAGGAGTCCGGTCTACAGCCTCTGCCTATAAAAGAGGCTCTGCAACTGGTACCACTGCTTCGTGAAGATACCATTACCAATATTCTTTATACCGACAACCTGCTGTCTATAGATGTGGACGCACTGCACCAGGCGTACATTAAAAAACTAAAATCAAACGGCGGCGAGATCCAGTGCGACAATGAGGTGACATCCCTGCATCGTAACAATGACAGCTGGCAGGTACACACAAGCAACGCTATCTACAGCGCCCCGATTGTCATCAAGGCAGCCGGTGCCTGGGCGGGCAAAGTAGGCCGAATAGCGGGCGCCATCCCGATAGAGTTCCAGCCAAAACGTCGAAGCGCCGCACTTGTTCCATACGCAAAGAACAGTAACATGGCCGACTGGCCAATGATTCTGGGAGCGGGAGAAACTTTCTATTGCACGCCGTTTGGCAATGGCATGATGATATCGCCCGCCGACGAGACAGCTATTGAACCATGCGATGTCTGGCCCGAAGACCTGGATATCGCCACCGGCATTGACCTGTTTCAACAATGCATTGATTACGATATCCAGTCAGTTACCCATCAATGGGCCGGGCTGCGCACCTTTGCAACAGACGGAAAACCCGTAGTCGGTTTTGATTCGTCGATCAATGGATTTTTCTGGCTTGCCGGACAAGGGGGTTACGGAATACAAACATCACCCGCCATAAGTGAACTTTGCCTGGCAATAATATTTCCCGAAAGCCGGGATAAAATGCACGCATCGATGAGTGGAAAGACGATCCAATCGCTTGACGAATCGTTATCACCAGGCAGATTTGGCCTATCTAAATCCAGCTCATAAAACCAGTGAGTTTTGTCTGCCCACTACTGCGTTGCAGAACACTATTGAACCATGAACGCTAAGGCTTTATCCAATGAAACAGTGGCAGTAGTCAATATGTCGATTTAACTCATACTCGACCTAAAACAATGCAGCGATAAAGTTCAATACCGCTGCGGCACTTTGATTTACCACTGAAGCATGACTGCCCGTAGGATACTCAACCAACGTCGAATCGGTACTCAGTTGAATTAGACTGTTGCTTAACATCGTGGTTGATTCCGGAAAGACTGTTTCATCAATCAGACCCTGTACCAATAGCACCGGCACATTAATCCGGGTTGAACCGGGTTCGTTTGATTCTAAAAACCGCGCTACCTGAGGGACGTCGATTACGTCAGTCGAGATGATGCTGTCAATACTGTTGGAAATCAGTACAGACCCAGTGACCGTAGGCAATAAATCCTGCAAAATAGCACTGATGCATTGAGTATCAACACTGGCTCGTAGCTCACCGCCGTTACTGCCATAGACACTTGCGATATCAAAGCTTGAATCCACAACAGCGATTGTATTCAGTATTAAAGCGCTATACAGAAGCTGCTTTGTTGCGGTATCAACCCGGTCCGCCGTACTTCTGGAGTCGTCAGCAATGACCGCGCTCATTTTTACCGCCTGAGCAGCAATGTTCGACGCCGGTGCTATTGCCGCCACCCCGACCAGCTCAATTGTGTCGATTTCACCGGCATAACGACCCGCCCCTAAAGCAGCATGTCCTCCTTGTGAATGCCCTATTACCGCGTAGCGGGATGACAAGTCACCGTACTGCCGGACCGCCGCGCTAACTGCATAGGTTATCGAACGACCCGCACTGGCAAGGTGCAGATACGGATGTACTCCATCACTGCCCAGTCCTTCATAGTCAGGAGCAATGACGGCGAATCCATTTTGCAGGTATTGATCGAGATAGGATGCATACCCTGCCAGATCACCGGTAACAGAAGGCGCACAGGAATCAGCCACACCGGTGGTGCCATGACCCCAGGCGATCACAGGGAATCCGCCGACAGGTGCGGGCCCCGATGGCAGCAGTACGGCAGCCTTGGCCTCAACCACACCACCGTTCACACCCGGCATACGATAAGTGATCAGTTCGGAAACCGCTGCAGCACCATTGGTGGAAAGCGCATATCCGGTCACGCCCACAACGGGATCAAGACCATTGAGAGGATCAACCGGCGGTAGCGGATCAGCGCCATTGCCGCCAGCAGAGGTTATATCCCCACCTCCGCAGGCGCTCAACAGGCACACAGAAATGCCAAGCAGGGCAGCTATAGACAAAGTACGCATATCATATTAGACCAGTGAGACAAGCCCGATAGTGTAACCATGTTCTAACCGCCGAGGAATAGCTCCCCGACTTTCGGATTGGCAAGCAATTCATCTGCGCTACCGGCGATGGCAGGCAGCCTCTGAAGTTACGCACATCACTGATGTCTGCAAAACGCGGTCAAGCCAATATGACTATAAACCAGCATAACTGCCGGTTTCCTTACC
>CAKZVB010000152.1 GCA_937922015.1 uncultured Granulosicoccaceae bacterium | reverse complement strand
CGAAGACGCCAAAGTCAGGGTCAATGTTTGTTTCAGTGACCTAAATGCAACAGAGGCATTGAGGTGGGCTAATTTGCTAACTACAGCCGCAATCTTTGCGAACGGATTGCCACCAGCTATACGTGAGGCTGCGCTATGACTAATCAGCAATCAGGAAGGGTTATGGATAAGGCGGGGGTGAATTAAATGGGCACTGAAACACTAACAGTAAAAGTCATTGAAGACCGAGAAAAATCTATCAAGGTTGAGTGTAATGGCGCAACCGTATTCTTGCCTCGATCACAGATAGAGCGATATACCGACAAACCAGATGGCAAGGCTCTGATCACTATTCCAGCTTGGCTGTATCGGGAGAAATTTGAATGATATTTGTTTACATTTTACCAGAAGAGCGCGAACTTTCTGATGGATTCTGTAAGCCCGAAGGCAACCCGATTACGTTTCAGAATGTAGACTGGTTTAATACGCCTGACGAGCTTGGTCAAGGCGGCCCGATGACAGAAGACGATCTGGTTGAGTTTATACAGGGGAAAAACTACTACCATCCGACCCTGCCCTTTCTTGTGATCGACACATTTGATTGCACCAGAACATTCATAATTCCGGTTGACGACTGATGAATAAATCACAGCCATCAGGAAGGGTTATGGATGTTCACGAATTTATGGGTGAGTTGAATATCAAAAGCCAGACGACATTTAACGAACGGGCGAAAACACCCGGGTTTCCGGTTGCGGTGGAATGGCCCCCGGGATCGAAGAAGCGAGGCTGGATCCGTGAGGAGGCCAATGCATATCTGGACAGTTTGATTGAACAAGCTACTCGCTGGCCTGATGTTGAAGCACGGCCGCTTGCCGGTGCGGCGAAGGGTCAACAGAGCGCCCAGTGATTCTGAGCGCATCCAGGTAATCAGCCCATGCTTGCATCATTGCTCGGCGTTCATCGAGAAACTTTGTCCGATTATATGCCCGTCCGTTTGGATCTTTCACGTTGTGGCCGAGCTGTGATTCAATCCAATCGACACGCCACTGCAGCACCTCATCCAGTAGCGTTCTGGCAGTGGCTCGGAATCCGTGTGCTGTCACATCATCTTTGCCCCACCCCATACCGCGGAGCGCTTGCAATATTGCGTTCTCGCTTATCGGCCTGGTTGTGGTCCGCGGCCCGGGGAAAACATACCTCCCGCCACCGCTCCACGATTCAGCTTCAGAAATGATTTCAATAGCCTGCCGAGGCAACGGCACTATGGTTTCGAGCTTTTGCCCCTTCAGTGATTTGGTTTGCCACTCTGCCCGATCAAGGTCTATATCTGTCCACTCCATTCTGCGAAGCGCACCCGGGCGGACCAGCAAATACGGCGTGAGTTTTACCGCGGCGGGAACAGCCCACCACCGACCGCCATACTCATGGATGTCTCGAAGCATTTTGGCGAGCGTGTCAGGATCTGTTACCGCGGCGAAGTTAACGGTTGTCGGTTTGGTTTTGAGCGCGTCACGTACATCGGCAGCCGGGTCTCGGGTAACTCGCTGGCTGGCAATGCCAAAACGATACATGGCTGATATGTACCCACGGACACGGTGCGCGGTCTCAATTGCACCCCGGGCCTCTATTGGCCTGAGCACCTCAAGAACATCCCGCGGTTCGATGGCATCGGGATCCCGGGCACCGAGCAGCGGCAACACATTGTTACTTACCCGGGACCAAACCCGGGTGGCGTTCTGCATTGTCCAGTTGGTTGATTTGGCGTCGAACCAGTCCTTTGCTAATTGCTCAAGCGTGTCACCGGTAGAGGCCTCCCCTGCCGCCATCGGATCAACACCAGCGGCCCGGGTGATTGCCGCCTGGTCTCTGGCTACCCGGGCTTGTGACAGCGACATGGTTGGGAATGTGCCGAGCGACATTAGCCGCTCTTTACCTTTGATCTTGTACCGGTATCTCCACCACTTGCCGCCAGCCGGATCGACCACCAAAAGCAGCCCGCGGCCGTCTGATAGTTTTTTCCGCTTGCCGTCTGCTTTCGCGTTCTTTACCTGTGCCGCTGTAAGCATAGTGCCCCACCCCTTTGAATGTGTCCCACGGAGTGTCCCATATTTGGGGCTGGTTGGAACTGGATGGAAATACATCGCATCCGGTGCAATCTGGATTTGTTTATCTGCTAAATACCGGCTAAATCGCCAGTGTTCTTTGGCTTTTGCGGTGGTTTCTGATGCTGTTTGGTGTATTATGGATTTTAAAAGTGATAGGCGCGATTGGACACGATGTTAATTAAATTTCAATCAATTACATGTATCTGTCCCGTTTTGTGTCCCACTTCTGACGGACGCCAAAAACCACACCTGCGAGCCTCAACGCTTGCAGATTATCTTGATTGACGGAGAACAATAGTGAAGCGCCTACTGCAGCACCTGCGTTACTGGATTGCTCAACTGGAGCGATCGGGAGAGGATTCCAGCAACCACAGATTTCTTGATGAGGTTGATCTATCGAAGCCTGAATACACTGTGATGCTGGTAGAGCCAAGCACAATGCCGCGCCTGTTTTATCCGCGAGCCGACTCAATGAAAGAGGCTCAAGATATTGCAATTACTTTCGCAAAGGCTGGAGGCGATAAAAGACCGTTGACCGCGTATATATGGGAAGGCAGGCATGAGCCGGTCCATAGCTGGATAGACTTCCCGTTACTTTAGATTATCTTGATTGAAAAACACTGAGGCAGATATGGTTAACAGGACAGAAAGCGGGGATATTGCGGTTGGCGCCCCAGGTAGTGACGCCAGAAAAATACAGAGCCTGCTATTTGGTGGATCTTGTGACGTACCGAAACAGATAGCGGTATGCCCTGAATGCAAAGGTCCACTTGAAGCAATTTCAGAGGAATGGATTGCCGAAACAGGACAGCCGACATTTTCTCTTTTGGTGGGCTGCCAGAAGTTCGATGGAGACAATGAACATAAACATTTTCAAAGCGACTGGCAATCAACCATTGACACTGTTCAAAAATGGGCGGGCTGCGTTGAAACTTAAATGCCACTGGCACGGCTGCAAAGAACACTCAGGCGGTTTAAGTGCCATGATGATTGCCTGCCATTTTGATTGACGGAGAGTAGATATGACAGAACACCGAGTTAAGAAACTAACAGATGATGACGGCCACTGGTACTGGATTCCCGAAGATAAGGCGGAAGAGTTTAAATCTGACCTTGAGGCGCTGCCAGAGCTTGATGTGGACGATGAATCAACTTACGAGGCTGTTGGTGCGTTTGAGATTAAGTATGACGACTATCGTACAGGCGGATCACCAGACAGCGTTCCGGCAGCTTTTGAAATGGCATCGCATGTCGTTGAGGTGTTGGTGTGACTAAGAAAGCAGAAAACCCCGCGCCACACCTTAACTTTGAAGAAACTATTGACGAAATATCACGACTCAGAGAAAAATTAGATGACCATGTATGGCTTGTTTTTGGGCGGTATATAAAGGTAACAAAGACACTTTTCAGCGACCCCGACGAATGGAGTGTTGACGGTAATACTATACATTTTACGGGCAGCGATGGGTGTTTGGGGTGTTACGACCCCATGTCATTAGCGATACCAATTGGTTTTTTTGCAGACACAGAGGTGTCTTTCTTAGAGCTGGAAAACTCAATAATTAAAGAGACAAAAGAAAAAGCAGATCGAGAAGCCGCAAACAGAGAGAAAGCCGAAAGGAGCGAGCTTGCCAGGCTTCAAGGAAAGTATGGCTCAAGCGTCGCATAACACAGAGGGCAGCGAACTGCCCCCTGAATAACTACCTACACAACCACGGGAAATCATCACACCGAAACCCCGGATCACCCCGCCCCGGCATCTGTTGCTCACCCTCTGATTGAGGCGGTACCATCACATCACCCATAGGTACAGGGTAATAATGATGCGTAGAACAGCCAGTAAGCAATACTGCGATAATCAAGTATCTCATGACGCCACCGGTAGAGACTTTTTCAGAGCGTTTTTAATCCACTCCGCTTCCGTCTTCCCGTTGCTGTCTGTTGCGAGATCCACGGACTCTTTGCGAGTCTTGCCGAGGTTCATGAGCGCACTGACGATATCGGCCTGCTGTGGTCCTGATTCCGGTGCTGGCAGATACGACTCAACAATATGCGCCCTACCCCCTCTGAATTCGACTACACCGCGCTTTTCCAGGTTCTGCAGTATCGCCTTGCGTGAATCAGAGCTGGTCGTGTAGCCGCCCAGTGCGCGATTGCTGATTGTCTTGGTCAGTGGTTGCTTTGAACGGTGATCGACCAGGGTACCGGCTTTGAGGTCTGCCAGTACCTGTGCTGCCATCCGATCGATCGCTTTATCCTTGGCGCCGGCCGTGTCCTTGAATGGCGCGTCAGATTCGACCTGTACTGGCTTTGTGATTGCCTTTGCGGGGATGGGTTTGTCAGCTATGGGTTTGGGGGTTGGTTTAACCGGTCTTTTGAACCGTGCCAATCTTTCGCGGACAGCATCTCTTTTTGACTGGGGGTTCATGCTGCCACCCCCATTGGCTTTTTTGCAGCCGGTGCCCGTGGAGTGCTCATGAGATTGTAGGATTGACCTGTGACCTGTGAAGCCCCGATCAGGAACAGTATTATACCGAGCCCGTGTGATATCAGCTCAAGACAGATGGCCTGCAATAACGGGTTCATGCCGCTGACTTCATTCTCGCCAGAGTCATTTTCACCGGTGCCCTTTTGCCTGTCCTTTTCTGCTCGATGGGATGCCAGCGCCTGTTGCTGTCGCTGCAATGCCGATTGAAGCGCGTCACCTGATACACCAGACGCCTGCATTGATTCTACAGCCTGGCCAGCGCGCACCAGCTCATTGCGTGTTGACTGCCCTTCAACGCCAAGTGAGCGCCATTCAGAGCGGTCTTTTTGGCTTGCGTCAAACACTGACTGCGATGCCATAATGGACATATAGGAGCCGAATAACATGCATACCAGTGGCACACAGGCCAGCTTCCTTGCGCGGTGATTAACCAGCCACAAGTGAAAAATGCCACCATAACCAAATGAGCAACCGATTACGATAGCGATTGCCATCATATAGGCGAGGAATTGCGCGGTAAAAAAGCTCTGTGCGAGGTGGTTGATCTGGACGTAGATCAGTATTGCGTATGCGATTGATACGAGGGTTGCGGTTACTTTCATTGGGCATCCCCCTTGTGTGGGCAGGACTCTCCAAGAGGTAGCGTCAAAGCGCACAGTCCGCACCACTTCCTATGCAGTCTCATGTAAACTCTGCCTTGAGAAATACCTAGCTTTTCACACCAGAGAGCTACGGTTAAGGACTCGCCTCCCATTTCAATTGTCCGGTTTTTTCTGGTGTTGTTATTTTGCTGTTTCTTCTCTGCCCACTCGCAATTATCTGGGCTGTAGCCCTTATTATTGTCAATTCTTTCTATAGACTGCTTGGCTGTCCTCTTGCCCATGTCCTCAAGAAAGTTTTCGTATTTTCGCCACCTCTCGGCAACTCCAATGCCACGCCCGCCATATGATTCATAAGCCGGGTTTTTGGGGTTTGTGCAGCGTTGAATCATGCTGGCCCATGACTTGTACGTGGGGGTTTCGGTGTCGCCGTGCTTACGCGCTGTTTGGCAGGACGAGCAACAAGTGGATTTGATTATTTCATTTGTACGACGCTTACTTATTGCGCCACAATCACACTCAACAAACCAACTTCCGTTTGAGTTTTTCTTCTTTTTCCCTGCATAACACAAGACTGTGCAAGTTCCGTATTTGAGCCCACTGTGGTCCTTAAATCTTGAGTTTTTTGGATGAGGGCAAGAAATGATCTCGGCACGCGTGTAATATCGCATTCGCATTGATAGTCTCCGTATTAGACTGTTGATGAAGTGCTCGACGGTTGCCGCCGTCGAGTGCGAATTATAGCAGATTTGTCCTGACATTATCATGCCGCACCCCCTGCCTTAGCCAGCCAAATAAGCAGAATGGCGGTGCAGAATAGTACAGCGGTCTGGAAGTTACTCGGTTTTATCCCCTTCATGATTGCGCACCTCCCGCTCTGCTTGCTCGATTATTGAGCGCTGTCGGGATTCGTACCACGTTTTCAGCGGCAATCCCGCGTATCTGGCAGCTTTTGTCAGTAGCCTTTTCTCGGCCCACGACCAGTTCCAATTCAGGCGGAATGGTTTCGGTGGCGTTCTGTCGTCGTCGTTCTGCATGGTCAAACTGCGCCTCCGTTAGTAACCGGCGTAACCTGACCAAAACGTGAGAATTGCGGGTGAGATAGTCACGGCGATGGCCATCTGTCAGATGCGGTGAGTGGATTATTTGCTGTCTGAGGGCCTTGGCGTCGTTAAGTCTGGAATTCAGGCGCTCGATTCTTTGAAGAGTATACATATTTTCGCTCCGTAATTGGAGAACTGCAACGTGGGAGACGTTGCGACCCGTGTACCGATTTACCGGTCACACGATATGTATAGCTGCAAATTTCAGTCCTGCTTTAATTTTTTTTAAGGAGGGGTGCTCTTGCTGTATGCGTCCATAGCAGCCATTCGATTTAATTCAGCATACACCATACTGAAACCATTTCTGGCTCGCTTCTCAGTTGATCATCCGCTGGGAATCCCCAACAGACTGAGAATTGGCTCGACGGAGGGGAGCCTAACCCCTAACGATATTCTGTCGCCTTCAGCCCTTTTGCGTTGAATAGTCGCAAGGGCCCGCCGCGTAATATAGTTACAGCAACTTTGGTGAATCCGTGTGGTGCCTCGGTCAAGCGCTTGACTGTCAACGACGGAGCAGCATTGCGACTGCTGAACTCTGTTACCACACAGCCCCAAACAAATTATACAACACCCACAACGCAAAAAAAACGGCCCACCCATATGGGCAGGCCGTCTCTTTAAGAGCCTAGGTCTGACATTTACGCACAGGATCTAGTAACAATATACTCATCATGCTCGTTACTTCCATCCGGGCCTTCAGTGTAAATTATGTGACATCCATCCGGTGATACAGTTACCTTTCTCTGACCCCTGTAAGATGTGGCATTGTAGTTCCCGAGGTCTGCCCATTGAATTCCATTGGTAACTGCGTTCGAACCATCGGCACTATTAACCTCCAGAACCTGTCGATCACCAAAGAAAGTCGCGGAATAGACAAATTGCCCAGGCTGACCATTTCCAGAAACATGCCCATTTGATCCGCCGTTGCCGCCAGTATCCAAAGGAGTTACTACGCCGGTAACAATATCAACCATTTGAGGAGGTGTTCCGACATGGACAGTGACCTCGTTGTAATTGTGATCAAGACTGACATCGGAATGCTGAGCATTTGTAGTTAGTAACGTTCTATTTCCGAAATCCTTATCGTACCTGAATAGTGAGTTTCCGCCATTGGTTGTGTCCGGCTCAATGGCTAGCACATAGGTGCCTTTGGGTGAGATAAGCAACGTGCCAATGGTTGGAAATGATAATGTGTTGCTTTTCGTTCCAACAATCTCTCCAGTGCAGATATCAAGAGTTGACATTGTAGAGCTATTTGAAATAGCTACACACCTATCATCATAGGAAAGCGCCGATTTTGGTCCTATTTGAAAATAGGAAGACTGGCTGTAAATAACATCAGTCGTGTTCGTTGAAATGTTATAACAAATAAAATCGTGGGTGCTTATTGTCGCAGTCGGCAGCCTCACACCGTAAATCACATCGGGATCAAATCTTGACCACACCACATCCCTGTTTATAGTAGGTAAAGTCATCACAAAATTACCACTAAGGTCAAATATTTTTTGTGTGTTCGCTACAGTCTGACTTTCTGTGGTGCTTTCCTGAAGCACTATCAAAGACGAATCGGCGTTGAACGCTGATCTTGTGGCATACCAATGTCGCAAGTAAGGCCCAGATGTAGGGCCGTTATCCGTGACTTGGATTGGGTCCGTGTAAGCATGATTACATGATGTTGTGTCAATATTTAACTGACATGAATCACCCACTACATTATTACACCGGTTCCCGTTCTCGAAATATTTAGCCTCGATATTAAGCGGTCCTGCGTATCCGCTTGGCACGTAGCTGGATATAGCGTTGCTTGTAAAAGGTGAATTGCTAACAGCAGCGCCCATCGGACAATCATTCACACAAACCACGTATTCACGGTTTGCGCTTGGATCAGG
Organism: uncultured Granulosicoccaceae bacterium; assembly: GCA_937922015.1. Taxonomy (GTDB): domain Bacteria; phylum Pseudomonadota; class Gammaproteobacteria; order Granulosicoccales; family Granulosicoccaceae. The sequence goes on along the minus strand of CAKZVB010000152.1, from coordinate 1,872 downwards.
ATCGGCAATAGGTAAGCTGACTTGAGACTTTGGATCGGTGATGGTGGTTGTCGGGCACTGCAATTCAAAATCAACAGCATCAATAGCCGTAAAGCAACACTCACCGCAATTCGTTCCGCCGCCAGATAATTCAGCCTGAAATTTAAAGCAATAATCTCCAGCCTGATCTATGATGGGATTAAATGCTCCCGGCCCCGTGCCCTCAGTGTATGTATAAGGCAGGCCGTTCAAAGTCGCACCACCCACCCAATACGGTCCAGCTACATGAGTCTGCCCAGTCGGCGGCAATGCCTCCATACCCAAAGTGGTGGGGATGCTAATATCACCCGTTGGACAGCCTGTTATTGTAGCCGTGAAATCACAATTTGACTGTACATCAACGACACATATATCAGTTTCTGTAATAGTCTCTGTCTGCTCAGTAACGCACGATGGATTCCATTCAGCGGCCGGTCCGCCAGGACAGTTTACCGTGCCATTCTGATTGATACTGATCCCGCTTACCTGGACAGTGCCGCCCACTGGAATGACAGTGGACGTGCCGTTTGATGAAATTGTTAACGGATTAGATGCCAGGTTTTCAAACTCAACGGTCGCTGTGGTAACGCCATTGACGGTTTGCGTTGATACAAATGTCTTATCAAAAGATGTCGGGCAAGATACCTGAGTAACAATGTCATGCTTGCGCTCAATCTCAATTGTATACTGATCCGCAGCAAGCCCTGTCTCTGAGTAGATGTCGCTTGCTATAGAGCCACCGCCCTGCAACACCGTGTATTGTACATTGGTTGCATTTGCTGGCAGCGTATCGTTTGGATTGCCGACCAGTGACAGTACAATCTGGTCAAGTTGCGGTGTTGAGCAATTAATAAATGGCATTAAACATATCCGACTGGTGAAGTCACTGGGTTGCCAGAGTTATCAACCTCTAACAAATAGTGTTGCCCGTTGGGTGACATCATTCGAATCGGCGTGGGGCCGCCGTAGTCAGCAAAATTCATATCGATGAATGGCATGTGCCACCCGACTCCGCCGTTTGAAAAAACATTTGACCCCGTGGCTATTCGGTTAACGCCCCAATAGTTGCGTGGGGCTCGCTCTCCTGAAGAGGCAGTTGAGGGATTTGTAGAAGCTGCCGGCAACCATCCTTCTTCAATAAGAAACTGGTAGTCGCTGTCAAACTGATTTCCGTTCATCACACGAATCTGGCGGGGTCGGTCGTTAACTAATATCGCTGACTGTGCAGCGGTCCCGTCGATTAATGAACCACCACTGAAGTTGTTGTTCCATATATCAATCGAGCTAGCTGGATTTGCAGGTGTAGATCCGTCAAGCGAACCAATTATGATGTCGTGTGGGGGCCGATCAGCAAATGAAGTACCTGCTGTAGCATTGGCAGCAACCCCTTCACTTCCGAAATTTGCACGCTCAACTTTCACAAACTGAGTTGAATCAGTTTCGCCGTGCATGTGGATATAGGCTCGGCCATTAGAGCCAGTGAAATGGTGGTCTGTGACATGCACATCCCGTCCTGATAATCTCATTCCGATATCTGTAGACGCGATTGAACGCCCGCCCACAATTCTGGATATTAATACAGTCGCAGCGGATACATCCACCGAGCCTTTGCATCCTATTGCCCATAGGTTTTCGACTATGAATGCTGTCGGCCCGAGTTCTGACCCGTCATCAGCGCCATCATCATCAGCGCCGTCGACAAACTTTACTGCATAATCGCCTGCTAACTCAGCTTGTACATTTTTAACACCTGATTTACCACGAACCGATTGAGTGAAAACAATATTTCCACCCCGTGTTGATAAGTCTTCAAACCATACCGATTGACCAACTCCTTCCCCGATCGCCTCGAAC
>CAKZVB010000151.1 GCA_937922015.1 uncultured Granulosicoccaceae bacterium | reverse complement strand
CCGCGCAGACTCCCGGGGTTCAACATGCTCGCTCTGCAGCCAGCAATCTGATAACGCATAAGGGCATCGTTTGATTGCATAAAAACAAAAATCAACTCAAATTACTTTAGAAAAATTCAATACACGGGAAGTACTGTTGATCTAAGAGAATTAAAATGAATTAAAGGAACGATTAGCAGTAAATTGATTGGGATCTGTGTGGTTTCAGTCCGGGTGATTTCGTACTGTGACAAAGCTGTGTGATCGTTTGTCAACAAGTGGAATTGATAGCCGGGCTTCAGCACCAGCTTTTTAACAGGCAGGCTTTTAAGTGCGTTCGCGGTATGTCAGTTGAGGTGTCAATGATTTACCTGCTTGCGCTTGTCTCTGGCTTGGCCAGCCGTGAATTAATGTGGCCGTGGTATGGCCGTTCAGTTCGACAGGCTTACCTGGTTTGGCTCTATATGCCTGTTACAACAGGGTGTTTAACTTCTGTTAATAATCTTTTTATCGATGTTTTACGCGCCTGACAATACAGATTTAGCGCTGCAGGTTTACGCTTTCGGAGTGGTGGTGTGCATTGCGTAAGGCCACCGTCGGTTTTGAATCCTCGGACTAATTCAGGTAACTAAAATGAAAAGCGTACAGTTGAAAACCCTTGGTGCAGGTATAGCACTTACTATGGTTGGTGTCACAGCCCATGCGGCTTCGGATGTTGTGGTATCAGATGATGTTATCGCCGGTCATCGTGCAGCGCTGGCAGCCAGCACTGACGGTGCGGGCTTCGGCCCGCAGTCTCCAAGGGACATTGATGCACCTGCTGGAAGCAATGAGCTGTCTTTTGAGGCAGCACCTGCCTACACAGAAATGAACCTGTGTAATATTCACATGCATGAAGGGGCTGAACACAAAGGTGGTGAATTCAACAAATACGCCGGCAATGGTGATGGCAAGGGCTATGGGACCGGCTTTTTATATTCCGGTGAGTTGTCAGAGGCCGAGCTTTCTGATCCAGGTGTAGAGGTCGGGGCTGGTGTGCATGGAGAATTGTCTCCGGGTGATACGATTGAGGTACATTATGTACACTCAACAGCAATAGTAAAACCCGGTCCGACACTGGGCGCTTGTCTCAGTGAGTCGATCATGAACCCTCAATTGCGGGTTGAGACTCAGGTCTACGTATTGGTGAACGACGACTCCGCTTTAGACTTCATGCAGCTGACCGAAATCGGAGAAGTCAATGGTAAGCACCAGGCGCTGAATATTCCAACAAATACCGGCGTAGCGGTACAGTACGCTGGATCCACTACCGGCCCCGGTTACAACGAGAAAGGTTCGCCTTTGCAGGTGAGCTGGAGCGTTCGACCGCAGGTGGCCAAGGTGAATATCAAGTCTGTTGGCCAATGGTTTGAAAACAACGTATTTGATGAAGATCATGCACATGGTGTTCGAAACCTGGTGACAAATCCGAATCTACTTTCGAATATGGCCAACTAAAAAGCAAAACGCTGTGCTCACGCCCATTCAGGCGTGGGCACCCGCCTTCAAGCGATCTATAATGTTGCCGGGTCCTGTCGAGAAAACCGTGTGAAATATAGTTTGAAGCAAAGATTGCTAATCATTGGCATTACGCATTTCCTGTTGGTGGGAATCGCCTCGGTTGCTCTGTACTCTACTGCCCAGAAATACAGCTTCTATAACGAACGCAGTGCACGTGCGCAACACGTGTATGCGAGTTTCCGCGCTGTTTCGGATCATACTCACCGTAAGCTAAGTGCTCTGGGGCAGATTGTTGAAGAGGGTACCTTGAGTAATCTGCAGGAGCGTTACCGCAACAAAGAAGCCCTGCGCGATGCGCTGAGAGACGTCAGAGAAAGTATTGCCGCCGAGTTGACCCATGTGGGCGATGTATCAGAAGCGGCGGAGCTGGAACATTTTAACAAGATCGAACTGCTGGCCGAAGAGATCATCAGGGGTAGCGAGCTGGTTCGTATAGCGGTTGAAAAAAACCAGCCTGATGCAGCGTACGACGCCCTGCGAAAGCTTCGCAGTGAAGAAGTAGAAGGTGATTTTATTCGCCTGATCGACGAGGCGATTTCAGAAGAGCTCAGAGAAGTCAGGGAAACTCAGCTTGTTGCCGAGGAGCTCAATCTTTTATTGACGCGATTGTTGATCGTTATTCTATTGGGCTTTGTTCTGCTTAGTACGCTGCTTTTATACACTACCTGGCGCGCCCTCACTCGCACCCTGCAAGCCTTTGAGCAGGCGACTAACGCTTATCAGGCGGGTGATTTTTCGTATCGTGTACCAAACAATGTCGAAGATGAATTCTCAGGCCTGGCGCTGGCCCTCAATAATATGTCTGCGGAGGTTGAGTCTCAGCATCAGCGCGCAAAAAACACTCATGAAAACCTGGAGGCAATGATCGCCAGTCGAACTCACGAACTTAAAACCACTAATGAAAAGCTTGAACAGATCAGCGAAACCCGCAAACAGTTTCTGGCCGATATCAGTCATGAGTTGCGTACCCCGTTGACGATAATTCAGGGTGAGGCAGATCTGGCGTTAAGAGGTGAGGCAAAAACGGCTGAACAATTCTGTGTAACCTTGAGTCGGATCAAAGAGCAAACCGTACATACCACGCGATTTGTACAAGACTTATTGTTTGTGGCGCGGGCCGAAGACGGCAAAGCCCCGTTACATAAACGCCCGGCTTCTATAGTGCCTCTGGTGGTAGAGATTTGCGATGCCTTTGCGATAGTAGCAGCAGAGAAAAATATTGATATCGTTAGAAGTCTCCCTTCGCATGACTTGGTGGCAAATGTGGATGCCAGTAAGATTAAGCAGGTTATTACTATTTTGCTCGATAATGCGGTGCGCTATTCATACAGCGAGTCAGCCATTGAAGTGCATGTTAAAGAACACAAATCACAAGCGGTGATAGAAATAAAAGATACCGGAATCGGTCTGCCGTACAACGAGGCGAGTCAGGTTTTTTCACGTTTTTATCGTGGCAGCGAAGGTTCGGGTAAAGCTGCTGGCACGGGGCTTGGTTTGCCGGTAGCCAAGGCGATTGTTAATGCCCACGGGGGTAGTATTGATTTGCACGACGACAACGGGGAAGGCACAACAGCTGTGGTTTTCCTGGAGCTTGATATGCAGCTCAGGGTCGTGCAATGAGAATTCTGGTTGTAGAAGACGATGATCGTATAGCCGATTTTCTGACCAGAGCGCTACACGCCGAAGGGCACAGCGTGACGCGTCTGGATTCAGGTGTTAACGCTGTGCCGGTGGTTCAGAACGGTGATTTTGAATTTATACTACTTGATTTAATGTTGCCGGGTGTGTCAGGTCTGGATGTATGTCAGGAGCTGCGTTTTAGAAAAATCGACATTCCCATTATTATGCTTACCGCTATGGATAGCATAGAAGATGTTGTTCGCGGCTTAAAAATGGGGGCTGACGATTACATGACAAAGCCCTTTGACCTTGATGAGCTGATGGCCAGAATTGAAACCGTCGGGCGCCGACCGCGCAGTGCTGAGACTGTCAGTCCGCAGTTGTGCCTGGCCGATGTGCTCATGAATACAGATTTAAAGTCGGTCTCGGTGGGCGGGATTGATATTGCTCTAACGGCCAAGGAGCTGGCTATTCTTGAATTGCTAATGAGTAACCCGGATAAGCTTTTTTCCAGAGAGCGGATACTCAATAACATCTGGGGCACCAATGTTGATCCACAGACCAATGTGGTGGATGTCTATATTGGCCGACTACGAAAAAAACTGGGAAAAGACGAACAGCCTTTTATTGAAACAGTGAGGGGTATGGGGTATCGCATTCACCAGAGTGTTTTCAGTCAGGCGGCGGACTGACCTGTGTTGGAGAGCAAGGGTTTTGCCCATTGTTTTCGTCTGTCCGTTTCCAGAGACCGGTTTGAACGATTATTGTCATTACTTCTGCAGTGTTAACTGAAAAATTGAACGGTGTCACCATGAATTCCTCGTGTCGACCAGAGCTGCTTTTCTGCTTTGGGAAATGTCGTTGCGGTACAGTGAGTATTGAGCTCAAGCTGCCTGAGCCTGTCTCAAGGTATGCACCGCGGAGTTGTGATTGTAGTTTTTGTACACGCCGGGACGGTAGCTTTCTATCAGACCCGGCAGGTCATTTGACGATAACAGCAACCAAACCGCTCGCAGTAGTGCAGCAGGGACATAAGGTTGCCAGGATGCATTTATGTGGCCTTTGCGGGGATTTAATCTCGGCAACAGTGGAAATGGATGGTGTATTACGTGGTAATGTGCGGGTTGGACTGCTGGATGTCGCAAGCGAGTTTCAGCCCCCGGTGAAAATATCTCCACAGCGGTTGTCGGCGGTTGAAAAGACTGAGCGCTGGAGCGCATTGTGGATGCCGGTCAGCATATTCCAGCGTACTGTGCCTACCTGAAACGGCACCTATAGAACGGTCATGGCATTTGTAGCAGAGGATCTGCCGTGTAGACTCCTGGCCTCAATCAACTAAGATTAGGGTATGAGCCGCCAGACAGACTGGTTACAGTCAGAAATAAAAACGTGGATTAAAGAGGGTCTGATCGATCAGTCGACCGGCCAGTTGCTTGCTGCGCGCTATCCAGCGGCGTCTACAAGTACCTGGGGTTTTTCTCTTTTAACCGCCATTGGCGCAATTGTGTTTGGCCTTGGCGTTATTTTGTTCTTTGCTTACAACTGGGCTGATCTGCCCAAATTCGCCAAGCTGGCGATGATTTTTGTTGCGCTTCTGGCATTTCACTTACTTGGCTGGTATCAGCGGCCACCGGGTAATCGCAATCTGTCTGAAGGGTTTCACCTGATTGGCACAATGTTGTTTGGTGCGGGTATTTTCTTGATCGCACAGATCTATCATATTGATGAACACTACCCGAATGCGTTTGTAGTGTGGGGAGTGGGGGCGTTGTTGTTTGCCTGGGTGCTGCCATCCGTTATACAGGGGATTATTGCATCGTCACTGATAGCTGCCTGGGGTATGTCTGAAGTATTTGATTTTGGTGTATTGCATCTTGCCAGTGCCGGGTTGCTGTGCTTTGGAATCTTGCCGCTGGCCTGGATGCAACGTTCAAGAGTGTTGTTTGCCATCGGATTAGTCGCAACGCTTGCGGTGTTATTGGCAAATGTCGGCAGGCACGTCGACGGGGAAATTGTAGCTTATCTGCTGGTGGCTGTTTCTGTATTGTTGATCGCAGCTTCCTATCTGACAGCGAAAACCAGCTTCCCGGAGAGTGCGCAGGTGTTGCGTTTTATCGGCGCTTTTTTCTACGGCATAATTATATTTGCAATGACATTTGTACCAAGGTTCACGGGCTGGTCGCCGCACGTGGACGGGGATATTGAAGTTCTCATTGTTGTGGGGTTGCTTGGCAGTGCCGCAGTTATATGGGTGGGCCTGTGCTTGTATGGCCTCAAGGCGCACTTTGATGTGACCAAATCTATGCAACATGGATTGATCCTGTTAACGGTGCTTGTGGTGATCGCGCAGGCGTTCGGCGTATTGTACTTGTCAAGGACGGGCCTGGGTCTCATCTACGATGTAATTCTCTCAGCGCATTGTGTCTTGCTTATTATAAGAGGTACTGACAACTTAAAGTGGAAGCAGGTTGCCATCGGCTGCGTTGTGCTGGGGATGGTGATTTTTGCGCGCTTTAATGATCTATTTCATAGTCTGCTGATGCGGTCATTGGTGTTCCTGTTTCTTGGTGCAATGTTATTTTTTATCGGCCATCTGTACTCGAAACGAAAGCAAAGGGAGCATGCCAATGCGTAGTGTGCTCATTTTGTTATGCGCGGCTCTTCAAACCGGTGTGCTCGGCTACATGGTGTTTGGTCGGGAGTCTGTAGTTAGTGGCGGGCAGCGTATTCACATGGCCACTGCACCTATAGATCCGCGTGACCCGTTTCGTGGCGACTTTGTGCGATTGCGTTATCCATTGAATAATCTCAATAGCGCACCTGCCAGGTGGGTGGATACAGAAAAAATCCCGCCAAAAGGCGCGATCATCTATGCAGTGCTTGAACAAAAGCCAAGTGGATTGTTTGAAGTCAGCCATTTTACTGACCGCCGTCCTGAAAACGGCATCTTTATGCGAGGCAGAAAAAGCACACACTCGCGGGCGGGTGGCAACAGAGCCGGCGATGTGCGTTTTGGCATAGAGCAGTTATTTGTAGAGCAGGGCAGCGGTATTGATATTGAAAACAAGCGTGGTATACGCGGCGGTATGCAAACCGCGATGGAAGTCGAGATTGCAATAGATAAAAAAGGTACAGCGATAATTACTGACTATCGCTGGAGTCCGCTTGCGATTCAAATTGAATTGACAGAACACTTCCGACTGCAGCGTGATAATTCCAGTGCTGAGACAGCGGTGAATCGAAAGCCCGCGCTGATTGCTACCGTGAAAAACGTATCGGATAAATCAATCACGCTAAACAATCCCGGTGACAATTGTGGTTTTACTCTGGAACCGGCTAATCGTGATTCAGTGCTGAGTGGTGCCGCCAATAGTTGTAGCGATACAAGCACTGTAGCACCGTTGACGCTTGCGTCAGGGCAATCCCATCTGATCGAGATTAATTTGCATGAACCCCGCTGGCACGTCATTCAGGACGGGCAGGCAGAGGCTGCAGACTTAAGATCATTTACCTCGGTCAATGAGATGATGCGTATTGTGTACCGGGGATCTGACAGCAGCGCTGACAATGCCACCGGTGTTGAGTTCTGGAAGGGCGATCTGCTCAGTCAGGGATTTAACTCCAGAGGCAGGGTTGACTAGTAGTCTGCGCGGTAGAAGTCTGCGTAGCGAGAACGTGCCATGGCGAGGGCCCTTGTCTTAGTACACGATGTACGATCATTTGAGGCGCATAGTTGTTCATACGTAACGAAAATGAACTTCGTTAAATTATCCCGTCGCCTTGTGAATAATGCGGGCTGGTAGCCTGCGCGGCAGAGTTCTGCCGCGCAGGCTACCAACTAAGGTCGCTTGAATTGCAGAGTGATTCAGCGCAGTATCCATGGTTGCATTAGCTGATCACTTTACAGGAGCTGGAGTTGGCACGTAATAATCGTCCCCGAACACCAGACGGGCGCTATCTGGTTTCACGTGGGATACTCAAACGCTGCACTAATCCGGCATTGGAAGACAGTGTGCGTCGTCGCGCGTTGAAAAAGATGATGCAGGCACGAATAAGCGGTGACAAAACCGCGGTGATTGCAGCAAAAACAGAGCTTGGTGAAACAGGGCCCGTGTGGTGGAATGACGGTGCTGCCGACGTAAGCGGCCAGCCGCCCTCTGCAACAGACTATGCGCAGTGGTGGTTCTCGTTGAGTAGTGAAGAGCGAGAGGCAGGAGAAGCACAGCAACGTCTGAAGTGAGTTGGTACTGTTAGTCTGGCAGGCTTTTAATCGCCATTGACAGATGACTACTGAATTGTTGGTTTTTAGCGTTCCAGAATGGCTTTCAGGTAGCTAAGCATTACCTGTACCCTGGGGGCGTCATGCCAATCCACATGGGTTACCAGCCAAAGGGAAGATTTCCATTCAGGCAGTGGTGCTTGAATTTTTATCAACTCATCGTTGTCTTCAGCATCCATATTACGCAGCAAGCCTATACCCAGACCTTTCATAATCGCGTCACGTAGCGTTGTACGCTGATCGGCAAAGACAACGAAGTGCTGGTCAGTTAACTGTTCGTACAGCCAGCTGTCGTATGCCCATCTAATGGTGTGTCTTGGTCTGCCAACAAACTCATGATTAACAAATTCGTCTATGGTTGCTGGCAGACCTTTACGTTGTGCATAACTAGTGTGTGCGAAAAGCCCGAACCCGCTACTTTCGACTGGCTGAACGACATAATCTATTTCGTTTGGCATGGGCCCTCCACGAACGGCAACGTGTGCCTCTCCGTATTCAAGCTTTACCCGTGTGTCAGTTGCCGTGTAGTTCACGGTGGTGTGGGGATAATCCCTTCGATAGTCCGTGACAGATTGCAGTAACAACGCCGAAAGCGAGGGTGGTACTGTTAGTGTTATTTCATTCGCAGATGATTTTCCGCGTCGCGCCTTGCAGGCAAAGTCTTCTATAAGGTTGTCTGCATTCTGGATTGATTCAAGGAAGTCCTGTCCAGTGTCGGTCAGGGTGTACCCGATCGTATGCCGCTGAAACAGGTTTGCCTCAAGCACAGATTCAAGTGAATCAATGTGTTGATGTACAACTGTCGGTGATATTCCCAGGACCTGCGCTGCGCGGCTGATCGTCCCAAGCCTGGCCACCATATAGGATGTGCGAATTTCCAGCCAAATATCCATATATTGATAACTCTGAGCGGCCTGAGGGCATTGTGATCTATATGCTCTTACAGGCTATCAGGTATAGGAAACATAAGCTGTATCTAAACGCTGCACTAATAAGAATTTGCAGTGAATTTTACACATTACATCATGTGCATCTGATGCTACGTAGGTTATATGTGCAGACAGGAAATCACTATCGGGTTTGTCAGTTTGCCTTTAACCAATCCGGATATTGACGTGTCATGCCATTGCTGCGTTATTCTGATTCCGGCGGCTTATCTGACTTTGGCGAAGGAGAATTGTCCTGTTCTTCGTCGCGTTTTACTTTGCGTCTGTCGAATGCCCCGACCCACTCAGACCCGTCACCGGGACCTGTCGCTTTTTGTGGTGGTACTTCGTCCGCAAAGCTTGCCCATAAGTCACCATCAATTCTTGGTTTCTCGCTCATTGTCTCCGGCCGATGTTAATGAACGACGGTTGTCGACCCAATTGCCCCCTTGTTTAGTCAACACCTACTCGATCTGTGAATTGAGACACATAGTTTTGACATAATCACCGGTTTAGCCGAGTTGGCGGCTAGCTGTAATGCACTGAGCCCCGAATACAGCGGCTTCAAACGTGATTTTCGTTTGTGTTTGATTTGCCTGATTCAAGTTCCGGGTTGATCGTGTAAGAAAGGGTGTAGTTAGAATCGTTATTAAGTCTCGTTAGACCTTGACGATTCCGGATTCAACCCTGCCTATAGTGCCCATTCATAAACAAGCTCTACAGCGGACTATTCAGGCACGCAGTCTCACCTATCACATATAGTGACTAATGAATGACTAAACGCCCACTTGTTCCGGGCAAATTCTCAAGTCGTGATTGATTCCCGCCGTGCCTCTGTTTCCGTACGGGTATCGATAAGCAGGGCACTCTATCGCAAGCTGTTTTTCACCGTGTCTGCGCAACTGCAGATCATTGACCGCCGAGTTCCTTGAGTGTCACACTAATAATGACTAACCTTGATCTTAGATAATTTAAAGGCTCTCAGATGACTGCACACGTTGACTATTACCTTAGTCTTACCTCTCCGTGGACTTACCTTGGTCACAATCGGCTATTGAAAATAATTGCCGATGCCGGGGCCACTTTGGCACCCTATGAGGTGTCGTTTCGATCAACTATATTTGCCAGGACAGGTGGGCTACCGGTGCACAAGCGTGCGCCGCAACGTCAGGCTTATCGATTGCAGGAGCTGGCGCGCTGGCGTGACTACCTGAACATTGACCTTAATGTTCACCCTAAACACTGGCCGAACGATGAGACTGTTGCTGCCAACATAGTTGTGGTGCTGCGAGAAACTGAGTCCACAGAGGCGGCATGCAGGTTTGCGGGGTTGGTGATGCAGGCCGTGTGGAGTGAAGAGCGTGATATATCCGATCCAGTAACACTTGCAGATATCGCCAATTCGGCAGGCCTGGATGGCAGTGGTCTCATCAGTGCGGCTGAAGATCCGGTATGGGCGTCACTGAGACAATCACAAACCGACGCTGCTATGGAACGCGGAGTTTTTGGCGCGCCTTGTTACTGCATTGAAGATCAGATTTACTGGGGTCAGGATCGACTGGACTTTGTTGAGCGTCATCTTAGCCGTGCAGCCTAGTGAGGCGTGAGGACACTTTAAAAACGCAGATCGAAACCGCCACCGCTGTGGTAGCGTTAGAAACTTTCATGCGGGCACCCGTGCCAGCGCTTTGTTTGAACACGCGCCCGCTAATATAGTACCGGGCCTGCACGTCAGACCGTGATTTTGCAGAAACCTGTCAGAGTTAGTGTGGATCATTGATGAAATCCATGTGATTTCTCTGTTGCCTGTCTAAAACTCTTCGATGGAATGCCCGGCTCAAGAAATAGGCGAGTGATGTATCCGTGGCATCAATCAAACGGCAGACGTACCCGGTACGCTTAATGCCATGAATTCCGCTAAACAATTGAATATCACTACCGACCTTTTATAACTGCTGCTTAAAGCATCCTGGTTTGTTGCTATTTTTACTATTGGTATGAATGATTTTGTTCGGAGAACAACTATGAACAACTTTAATTCATCATTGCGGGTTGGTGCATACAGTCTGCTGTGTTTTATTGCAATGTTGCTTCCGGCCAAGAACGTTCCGGGGGAATCTTCCAACAGCCCGGTTTATATAATATTCGACGGATCGAATTCGATGTGGGGGCAATTGCCCGATGGCGCGCGGAAAATAGTCGCAGCCCAGGAGGCTTTTTCGCAACTGGAAAGTGAGTTTTTCGAAGACCGGGAAGTGGCGTTGCGTCTGTATGGTCACCGTAGAACCCGTGATTGCAGTGACACTGAGCTGGTCATACCCTTTAATGCTTCCAATAATATCCGCGGGCAGATCTCCACTGCCATAAACAAGGTTAAGCCGCGTGGTAAGACACTTATCACTCAAAGTTTAAAGAAAGCTTTAGATGACTTTAATGGCCGCGAAGGGGATATCCTGCTAATTTCAGATGGTGTGGAAACCTGCGATACCGATCCTTGTGAGCTGGTGCGGGCGTGGAGAGATCAAAACGTAGATATAAGAATTCATGTGGTGGGTCTGGGTCTGTTGGAAGCGGCTCGAGAAGCCATGCAATGTATCTCTACGGCCTCGGGAACCACCTATCGGGACGCCAATAATGCTGAAGAGCTATCGCAGGCGCTGAACAAGGTGTCTGAATCAATGGCCGATCCGTCGCGGGGTATAAGCGACACCGAACCCGCCGGCGTTACTGTCAAAGCGGTTGATGAAAACGGCAATACCGTTCCCGTCACCGGAACATTGTCGAAACCGGGACAGCAGTCGACCGGGATATCTTCTGATAAAAGTTATGATATTGAGGGTGGTGAATACCTGATTTATGCTGGTGTGCCTACATCAGATGGACAGCCGTATCGACCCATATCACAGCAAGTCACAGTCAGTGAGTCCGGGTCCACTGAAATAGAGGTGAAGTTGCAGCGCCCGCCGGTGATTCGAACTCAGTTTCTGGAAAACGGTAAAGAAGTTCCCGGGGTTGCGGTCGAAGGTATAACTAGTTTTCAAAAAGCGCTAAGTTTGCTGCCTGCAAGGGATTACTTCGTGAAGCCCGGGGCCTATGAATTTACCGTAGATGATGGTAACGGTGGTCAGTCTCTGCAGGTACAAATAAACCCGGGAGATGACAAAACGCTTGTTTTTGAACAGACGGGAAAAATAGATACCACGTTGGATGTGGTGGATAAAGAAGGTCGACAAAAATTTCAGGAGCTGTGGCAAAATGGTGAGCTGCGTTTCAAGGTTGAAGTTCGCAACGGGGTTCAAATTCAGGCTGGAAAGTACCGCCTGATATCAAGATCATTTGCCGCGCCATACCTTAAAGACACCGTCAGGGTGGCTGGTGGCGTGGAGCAGGCACGATAGTAATAACTGAGTTCGGTTGGTGCTCCGGTTGGACGATGTGAATGATTTTGTTAAGTATACCAAATACCAATAGTGCCCCCTCTGTTAGAAAAAACGAGCAATCGAACACGCTTTGCAGCGATGCCCCAGTCGTCTGATTGCCAACGTATATAACCAGGTTCAGCTCAGAATATTTGAAATGTTGAGGCAATGAAAGCAGATCAATTCTTAATCATGTTTAAAGCATCATCTGTACTATAACCAGAAAAAAGCATTATCTTTAAACTCTGAGATTCCTGCAGTCCCATCTATTTCTAATTCGTGTGTGCCAATGATCCGGACCTGAGCCGCCACCGCCTGTTACCGTCAGGATTTGTATGTGGGCACTATTCATAATCTTTGGTTGTTACATGTATAGTGGAATTCAGAGAACTTATAGTGCTCGACGAGTACAATAGAATTTTTAGAAAAAGACAAGTCTTCGTTTTGATTCATAACGCTGGCCGCAGAGCGTGGAATAAAACAAACCTATAGAGGAGGGCTGTTTTGCTCCGTGTCGCAGTGATGGGACTTATTTTTAATAAGAAAACAAGATTCAAGATATATCTCCATTTATAAAACCTGCGATTTCCTGAAGGGCTTCTGTCGATTCTGTATGGCCCGAATCCATTATAAAAACATGCCCCATTGTCGGCCAGGTTTTCAGTTTTACCTGACCGCCTGTTCGCTTAATTTTTTCTGCCACTGCCTCTGAGTCCGATACCCATGGTTCCTTTCCTCCTGCAATCAGTAGTATAGGTGGGAGGCTGGAAAGGTTTGCGTACAGAGGTGATAGTAAAGGTGATTCCAGCTCATATTCCAGGTACTGAGTTTGCCAGCTCTTTAATGCGGTTTTTGACATGTGCAGTTCTGTACTTTCATTGCAACGCTGAGAATCACTTGTAAGCGTCATATCAAAAGCGCCGCTTAACATGAATGCCTGTCCCGGGATAGATACATTTGATTCTCTTAGGCAAACTAAAGCAGCCAGAGCCAGCCCGCCGCCAGAGGAGTCCCCACCCAGTATTATTTGGTCAGACGAGTACCCATAATCTCCAATTATTGCCTTATACACGCTTAAAACATCTTCCAGAGGAGCTGGATACTTGTTCTCAGGCAGTAGCCGGTAATTCACTAAAAGAACTTTGCAATTGGAACTCCGGCAAATTCGTGCTGCAATATTCTGATGAGTTACTGCCGAGCCAGCGACGAGGCCACCGCCATGAAGGTAAATCACGACCCTTGAGTCCGGGATTGATTCTTCCGAAACCCAAACACACTCGACACCAGCTATATCTTCTTTTTTAGATATCATTGATGCGGGAAACGACTCCGTTAGAGCTTCTTTTTCCCATTCTTCCCGCTCACGATCCAAACTCACGGCAGATTTCTCGTTATTCGGTGCTAACGCTCCAATGACTCATACTGTACCTGATGGGCGGATGTGTGACCAAACAACAATACATTAGTAGAGGCGGTGTCTGTAACAAGTCTGGCGTAGCGCCTGTCACCCGATGTCAGGCAAGGGGGTCATAATCATTGAGTTGAGTGAAATCCGTCTGCCGTTGTCTGTTGCGCGCAGATCGTTTGTGACATGAGGGTGAGGAGCCGCGTTATTGCATGAACATGCGATACGATATGCGTATGATCCGGGACTACGAGCCGGTAACAGGGCTGGTGGTATTTGACGAAAAACCGGCGCCATTAATCCCGGCAGGTACCAAAAAAGTTGTCGATCAGGTCTCAATCTTGCGTTGGTGAGGATGCTGTGGCTGACCTTGTTGGTCGTGGGCACCTTTTCTATTCGCTGTAGCCGTATTTGATTGTTCGCTTGTACCTGAATATTCGACTCAATCGATTGCGTTGCCAAACGTGCAATTGAACGGCATTTCATTGTATAAACCTGATTGGTTGCGGGGTGCATAGCAAGTGTTGAGATTCATCCGCTAACCGGGATCAAAACGCTATGTACACAATGAATATTTGATATTTGTAAGTCTATGACCGGTCGTAGAAAGACGGGCCGGGCGAAAACCCTCTGTAAAACAGACCTATTTGAATTGGCACTGATGGTTTAACACCTATGGAACCACTTGTAATTGTATTTGCGTTTATTGCCGGTTTGTTGTTTCGTTCAATAAATTTTCCACCTCTGCTTGGTTATCTTGGTGCTGGCTTTATCGCCTACGGTCTGGACATTGGCAGCGGCGAACAAATGCGGGTTCTCGCAGATGCCGGAATAACGTTGTTGCTGTTTACCATCGGGCTGAAGTTGAATTTGCGTGACCTGACTCCACGGTACGTGTGGGGTTCTGCATTGCTGCATATTGTTGTTGCCGTACCATTGACTGCTGCGGTTATATTGCTGGTTGGTAGTGTGTATCAACCACTGTCTTTTTCAAACCCTGTTGCCGCCTGGACACTGGCGTTTGCGTTATCGTTTTCCAGTACCGTGCTGGCAGTTAAGCTGTTTGAGGATCGCGGCGAGGTGACGTCACACTATGCTTCTATCGCGATTGGCATTCTGATTGTGCAAGACGTGCTGGCAGTACTCTACCTTGTTTTAACCTCGGGGCATTTACCATCACCCTGGGCGTTGTTGCTGTTGGGTCTGCCATTGTTGCGTCCTTTGTTAGCGCGGCTTTTGCAGGTGATCGGACACGGTGAACTGCTGGTGCTTTCGGGGGTGGTGTTTGCACTGGGTGCGGCTGCTCTTTTTGAGATGGTAGATCTAAAAGGTGGCCTGGGCGCTCTGGTTTTCGGTTGCCTGTTACGCAGCGCCGATCAGGCAAAATCCAAGGAGATTTATGAATGCCTGATCAGCTTGAAGAATCTGTTGCTGGTTGGATTTTTTGTATCGATTGGTTACAACGGTTTGCCGTCGGTTTCTATGATGATAGTGGCTGTGGTGCTTACCATGCTGATCGTGCTCCGGCCTGTTATTTATTTTTCTCTGCTGACATTCTTCGGACTGCGGGCCAGAACCGGTTGGCTGGCAGGTCTGTCGTTATTTAGCTACAGTGAATTTGGTTTGATCGTCGCCGCTATCGCTGTAGAGCAAAATGTGTTCGGTGCCGATTGGATAACCACTCTGGCACTGGCAATGTCGCTGTCATTTTTTCTTGCCACACCGGTTAATAATAAAGCGCATCAACTTTATAAACGATATCAAAAGTCACTATCTCAATTCGAAAATTCCGAATACCTGCCAGAGGAGCAATTCAGCTCTCTTGGTGATGCCACTACCGTTGTGCTGGGTATGGGCAGAGTGGGGCGGCACGCTTACGATGCGCTTAAAAATGCCGGTGTCGAAAAAATTATCGCCATCGAAGAAAATTTTGAGCGTTCGCAGCAATTGGTTGCCGAAGGCTACAACTGTATTCATGGTGATGCGTCGGACAGAGACCTGTGGGAGAACACCGGTTTAGCATCACGCGAAATGATACTGGTGTGTCTCAGTAATCATCAGGAAGATCTAATCCTTATTGACATCGCCACGGAGTTTGGATGTGAGAGCGTTGTGTCGGTGGCAGCGCGATTTCAGGATCATAAAGAACAGATAGAGGAACTCGGCTGCACCGCATTCTATTTATACGAGGACATCGGCGGGGACTTTGCGCTGTATGCGCTGGCAGAGTCTCATAAGCGTAGGAGTTAATCCCTGTCAGATGGTGTTGTTGAAATTGCGGCGACTTTCCGGATGGCGGGCCGGCGGGGTGAAAATTAAATGACCTTGTTCAGTCAGACGGCTGCACCCTTCCAGACACCAGGTGCAGGGGTATAGTCTGGAGGGTTACGGCTTATTAAGTCAGGCTGGTGATTTTATAATATCATTGGGAATATCGTTATAAACGCTCCGGTTAAGTGATCCCATGAATGACAAATATTCGATCCTGTTTGAGCCGGTTAAGATCGGACCACTGACGGCGCGAAATCGTTTTTATCAGGTGCCCCACTGTTGTGGTCTGGGGCACGTCAGGCCGCAGGCCCATGCGGCAATGCGTGCCATGAAGGCCGAGGGCGGCTGGGCTGTGGTGAGCACTGAAGAAACCGAGATCCATCCAAGCTCTGATCTTTCCCCGTATGCAGAACAACGAATATGGGATGAGCACGATATCCCTGCCTTGCGGTTGATGACAAATGCGGTGCATGAAAAAGGTGCACTGGCAGCGATCGAACTGGCACACAATGGGGCGCATGCACCGAATCTGTTGTCGCGTGCGCCACTGTTTGCACCCTCAGACATCTCTCTTGATCTTGCGCACCCCAGACAGGCAAGGGCGATGAGTATTCGAGAGATCGGCGAGTTCCGCCGCTGGCACCGTGATGCTGTGCGGCGTGCCCGCGATGCAGACTTTGACATTATCTATGTCTATGCGGGACATCGAATGTCGTTGCTGCATCACTTTTTGTTGTCCGATATAAATACCCGTACTGACGAGTATGGCGGCAGTCTGGAGAACCGTACACGTCTGCTGCGCGAGGTGCTGGAGGAGACACTCGAGATAGCAGGTGACAACTGTGCTGTTGCCATGCGTTTTGCCGTCGATGAAATGCGTGGTGCAGACGGTATGCAGGCGGCAGAAGAGGGCCGGGCGGTGGTGGAGCTGCTGGCAGAGTTGCCAGATCTTTGGGACGTCAATGTATCTGACTGGTCGAATGACTCTGCTACTACTCGCTACCAGCCTTCAGACGGTTACCAGACTTCGTATATCGAATTTGTGAAGCAGGTAACCAGCAAGCCGGTGGTGGGTGTTGGTCGATTGTCTTCACCTGATCAAATGGTGTCTTTAATAAAACGCGGGGTAATGGATTTTATAGGCGCGGCGCGTCCGTCTATTGCCGATCCGTTTCTACCGAAAAAAATCGCGGAAAACCGAATTGATGAAATTCGTGAGTGCATTGGCTGCAACATCTGCGTTGCCGCGGACAACACAGGCGTGCCTATACGCTGTACTCAGAACCCGACCATGGGCGAGGAGTGGCGACGCGGCTGGCACCCCGAACGCATAGAGGCAAAACGCCATGAGCAGTCAACACTGGTCATTGGTGCCGGCCCGGCCGGACTTGAGTGTGCCACGCAACTTGCGCGGCGTGGTTATCACGTAACCCTGGCCGAGGCCGCTGACAATCTTGGTGGACGTGCGCTGGCGGAGTCGGGTCTTAAAGGGCTGGGTGCATGGCGGCGTGTGGTTGATAACCGGGTTTATGAGCTGCGCCAGAGAGCCAATGTCGACATCTACACAGACAGTGCGTTGAGCGCTGAACAGGTGGTGGAATTAGCCATTAAAAATGTCTTTGTTGCCACCGGCGCAAAATGGCTGGGCAACGGATTGGGTCGCAGCAACCGGCAGCCCCTGACACCGGGTAAAAACATCTCGGTTTTTACCCCTGATGATATTATGGCCGGCAATCTGCCCGCCGATGGTCCGCTCATTATTTACGATGACGATCAGATCTATTTAGGTGGTGTGCTCGCCGAACATTTATCGGCCATGTATGCCGATATTTCGTTTGTGACACCTGCAAGTGTTGTTTCACCGTGGACGGAACATACCCTGGAGCAAGAGCGAGTGCAGGCAGCGCTGATGCATGCCGGGGTTCAGCTGAAACCCAATTGCACACTGGGTAGCGTACCAGGGGGCGATGCAGCGGCGGGTAGTGGCGATGGGGTGATGCAAACGATTTGTACCTATACGGGAAACCGCCACACATTACCCTGTGCATCACTGCTTCTTGTAACTGAGCGTTGCCGCGAGATAACGTTATACGATGAGCTGAAAAGTATGCAGGATACCGCCGCAATTCGAACGCTTGAATTGATTGGCGATGCTGCCTCCCCGGGGCTGATAGCAGATGCTGTCTATGCTGGTCACCTGGCGGCACGCGATTTTGAAGCCGATGCCGCGGTGGTAGAGCGCGCGCTGTTTCGTCGCGAAATTATTTCGTTAAAATCCTGATTGCCGGAGTCAGTTGCTGTTTATTTCAGCTGAGTCGGCCACTATGCCGGATGGTATTGATCGATAATGACACGAGCCGGAGCACGCTCATCGGTACGGCCTCTGCCCCATTGAAAAATAGTTGATAATACAATATTGTTGGCTGCATGAATCTATTAAAGGACATGGAGCTATTCGTAAAAGTTGTTCACTGTAACGGATTGGCGACCGCTGCGCGGGAGTTCGGCATAACCCCGTCAAGTGTGACTACGCGGATAAAGAATCTCGAAAAGCATTATCAGGTAAAACTGCTATCGAGAAACACCCGTAGTTTCAACTTAACCCACCATGGGCAGGTGTTTTACAAAGACTGTCTGCAGACACTCGCCGACATCCAGAAGGTCGAGATCAAACTACAATCCGGCCAGGAGAAAATTGCCGGCCCGCTGAGGATTTCGGCTACCTCTGACCTTGGCAGGCAATACATTGCCCCTATTCTGAAATCGTATGTTCAAAAGTATCCAGAGGTTCAACCGTTTCTGAACCTGAGCGACTCAGTAACTGATTTAACAGAACACAATTTAGATGTGGCAATCCGTTATGGTATTGCCGCTGACGACAGTCTCATTGCTCGTAAGCTGGCTAGTAGTCGGCGGGTTATATGTGCTTCACCAGCATACCTGGAGCGATACGGCATACCGCAAACTATTTCGGACCTTACCAGTCACTTGTGTCTATCGATGGTGCAGAGTGGTCGATCACTGCAAACCTGGTATTTCGACACGCCGGGCGGAGAAAAATCGTTGAAAATTGCGCCCTCACAATCGTGTGATGATGGCGCTCAGGTAAGACAGTGGGCAATCGAAGGCGCAGGTTTAGCATTAAAGTCGATATGGGATGTGGCCAGTGATATTAGCGCTGGCAGACTTGTCACGGTATTGGATGGTTTTTCCCCTAACTATCAAAGCAGTAAATCTAACATAGACTCTGACCTTTACGTGGTTTACCAGGATCGAAACTACATGGCAAATCGGACGCGGGAATTCATAAGCTTTTTGCGGGATTACTTTGAAAGCCACGAGCACATGAAGCTGATCTAGGAGTCTGCGCGGTAGAAGTCTGCGTAGCGAGAACGTGCCATGGCGAGGGCCCTTGTCTTAGTAAATGATGGTACGATCATTTGAGGCGCATAGTTATTCAATTGTTCCGAAAATGATCGATAATTACTATCGCCTTGGGCGCACCGTCAGGGCGCGTTCTCAGTAGCAGAGGTTCTGCCGCGCAGGCTCCCAGCCTGCGTTATTCATGAGGCAACCAGAGAATTAAACTTGTATGTCTTTATTCATAGTCTTTTCAGTAAATTCAGGGTTAATCCTAAATTGACAGACTGTCTATTCGACGCCAGAACCAATATCGCGTCCCATCTCACCTGATCCGCATCACTAGTGGCAGGCCACGCTTCTCAGGCGATAGGGCGACCTGTTTAGCGCTATTGACCCAGGACGCTGAATCCTTATGAATAATGCAAGCTCCTGGCCCGCGACACCGCTTTGCCGCCTGAGCGCACCAGAGTAACACTACAAATGGCTGGCGCTTATGTAATCGGGTAGTTTATGCTCAAAGCAACATACATTTGCCTTGTCGAACTGACCAACCGATGTCACCTAATCATTATGAATGATCATCCACTGAATCCGTTATCGGAGCAGGAAATCACCGTCGCTGCCGCCGTCATCAAGCGGCAGGCTAATCTTGATGATTCGGCCTGGTTTGAAACTATTACACTCGAAGAACCCGACAAGCCGGCATTTCAAGCCTATGAGGCTAGCGGTGCAAAAATAGAACGGCGTGCCTACGTGTGCTGTTACGAGCCTTCCAGCAACCGTACGTTTAAAGGGGTAGTGTGCATTGAAGCCGAACAATTAGAAAGCTGGAATCATGTGCCCGGCGCACAGGCGCGTATTGTGTCAGAGGAGTTTGCAGCCGGTGATAAACTGGTCAAGGCCGATGAAAGGTTTCGTAAAGCGTGCGCGCTGCGAGGTATTACAGACATGGACAAAGTGCTGGTGGAGACCTGGGCCGCGGGAAATTTTGGAGCAGAGCAGGAGCAGGAGCAGGGGCAGCGTATCGCCTACTGTCATTGCTGGCTCAGCAACGAGGCCGGGGATAACCGCTACGGCAGACCGATAGGTAACCTCCATCCGGTGGTCGATTTGCGTCAACGCAAGGTCCTTCGTATCGATGATTTTGGCGTCATCGATATTCCACCGGATACCTCGGCTATTCGCCCCGCACAGGGTCTGCGCACCGATATAAAACCACTTGAAATTACGCAGCCGGAGGGTCCTGGTTTTTCTGTCGACGGCACACGGGTCGAATGGCAGAAGTGGCAGCTCAGAGTTGGTTTTAATGCTCGAGAGGGGTTGCTGCTGCACTCGATTTCTTATCGCGACAAAGACCGGTTGCGACCAATCATGCATCGTGTGTCGATGGCAGAGATGGTTGTGCCGTATGGTGATCCTGCAGCGGGCAACTTTCGTCGTAATGCGTTTGATACCGGTGAATACGGTATTGGCCGGGCGCTTGATTCACTCACACTGGGTTGCGACTGTCTGGGGGATATCCATTATTTTGATGTGTGGTCCCATGACTGGGCAGGTAATCCGGTTGCTATAAAAAACGCTATCTGCATGCACGAAGAAGACTATGGTCTTTTATGGAAGCACACCGATGCACAGACGGGAAAAATGCGGGCGGTGCGTTCAAGACGATTAGTGATTTC
>CAKZVB010000150.1 GCA_937922015.1 uncultured Granulosicoccaceae bacterium | reverse complement strand
GCAAAGTGTCCTACAGGAATACCCGGCATATTGTGCATGCCATAGACCTCCTGAATACCGAAGCGATCCATCAGGCCGTCTCTACACATCTCCAGCCCGCCGGCGCCTCCCTCCTCCGCCGGCTGGAAAATAAGCACCGCTGTGCCATTGAAGTTTCTGGTTTCTGTAAGGTACCGGGCAGCCCCAAGCAACATAGCAGTGTGCCCGTCATGACCACAGGCGTGCATCATTCCAGAGGTTGTGGATGCGTAGTCCAGCCCGGTATTTTCATGGATCGGAAGTGCGTCCATATCAGCGCGTAAACCTATTACCCGACCACTACTGGTTGCGGCACCATGTATAACACCAACGACACCAGTCCGACCTATTCCCTCGACTATTTCATCACAGCCAAATTTTCGCAGCAGTTCGGCGACTCGACCGGCTGTACGATGCACTTCGAACATGAGTTCAGGATGGGCGTGAAAGTCCCGACGCCACTGCGTTATTTCCTGATGCAAATCAGCGTATCTGTTTTTTACCGGCATTGGACCAACTCTATCGGAAGTTAATGTTGTTATCGCAGGACTCCGTGACTAATTACAACAGTTTTAGACGGAATAAGGTGTAACAATTTCCTGAGAAACACCCGTGACAACCGTCAAGTCACTAACCGGACACATGTTTTTATCCGGTATTATGAAAATATCCGGTTCCCTGCTTTCAAAACGTGTCAATGCGATATACGAACTGTCTATTCCTTTCCACATTATTCCCGGCTACGCCGGGTTCCATGTAATCTATTACGTCATCTATTCGTAATCGTCGATAACCAAAAGCAAGGGCTATAAAAACCTGCTATTCCCGGAACTATCTCAACGTGTTCACACCGCCTTCGGGTCGCCACAGCGCGGTGGAATGTATTGCGGCCTAAATTCCGGATAACAAAAAGCGGACGATATCACCGCCTCTAAATCCCGGGTACGGGTAATCGGTTAGTTGAACTACCACAACGCAGTATTTTGTTTTCACTCGATCGACGGCATAGTGCAAAAATCAATCAACACAGACTGGAAGATATTTATGATCACCACTTAAGCGGTGGCAGCGAAGATGCCTTTTCTCTACAAATGGGCCGGTTTTAACCAGCCGTGTTGCTAGAAGGCGTGGCCGGGAGTCTGCGCGGCAGAACCCCTGCTATTGCGCGGACTCGTGGCGGTTTTTTACCCTGGTCAGAGAATTAAATTTCCCTAACCCGATTTCAGTTATCACTATAAATGTGATTATCAACACCATCAGGCACAGTGCGAGTTTTGAAACGGTTTCCATTGTTCCGTCGATTAACATCGCGTGAACCACGCTAGCTACTACGATTACAGCGGCAAGCGCTTTATGCACTGTGCTCCAAACACGTGGTGCAATACGGTATTTTTGACGGAAGGCGGCCACTGCAGCTGTTGCAAACAGGCCCCACATGGCGGTAACGCCCCATGATGAAAAGGCCGTCGGTGACCGGTATAACAATGCGTCGACAACGTCAGGCGGGCTGGTGATCCACAAGCACACGACATGCAGCACAACTGCAAGCAGCAAAGCGGAGCCGGTATAGCGATGTATTCGCCGGCCCCCGGGACCGGTGGCCCCTGGAAGCGAACCTGCAGCGAGCAAAGGTTGAAACAACAGCAGTGACATCGCAATAACGCCTGCAAATCCAGCCACGATATAGACCGGCTCACGCCACTGTAACAACGGACTGTTTATGGCCAGCAAAAGCGGCACTATGACCACAGCAACAAGTATTCCCCAGACAATAATACTATGCTTGGCGCTCATTGGTATTGCAGCGGTATAAGCTGATCAGACCGGTGTAAGAACAAAGTCAGCGCTTAGGGTTTTGTCTTTCGGGCTCGACATCACGGGTCGCAAAAATACGGTTTTAAAGTCATCACTGTCATAGGCGAGATGCCCGTGCGCCTGACCGAAGGCCGGTACAATCTGCGGCATCTCAAGCCTGAACTCGCCGTTTGCATCGCTAAGGGTCGCCCCGTGGCTATGGGGATCGCGCTCGTGGCCTTCAGTGGTGTGAGCCCATATCTGGATTCGCTGTCCTTCAAGGGGTGCACCATCGCCGGCCCGCCTTACTGTGCCCGTCATCCAGAAGCCGCCTGCACCGATACGGTCCACGATCGGTGCGTCGGGAAGGTAGTTGTTCGAGCCGCCCCGCATGGTAGGGGTCGGGGCCAGACCGTTAGCATAAACTGTTCTCGGCACGCTGGTTACCGTGCTTGCCACCACAACGCCTGCGGCCGCAAGAAACGTTCGGCGGGATGGTACCGGGTCTTTCACTTTGATTCTCCTTTGTTTGGCAGCTGGTGATGCAAACACCGATGCAGTGTCATTTGGAAACCGGTTCCGGCGGTTACCGGAAATACCGTGCAGCCGGGTTTGCATTGAGTCAATACCCTAAGAATTGGACACTACTGAACGAAAAGCAAGTACAGACAGGTGAATCCACGTTATTTGCACATTATCAGGGATATTGTTCTCGTTGTTAAGAATATTGAGACTACGACGAATGCTAAAAGTTGCGAAGCGCTTGTGCATCACCTGACAGCGAATTCCTTCGGCCCGGCCTTGCTGGAGTTGATTGCGTTTCTAATCAGTGTCGATTTCCAACGCGCACCGGCAACGACAGAAACGCTGGCGCAGAACCCAACGAACGTTATATAAATCAAGCGTGAAGCAAATCCAGAACAAACGCGATTATCGCCGTTACCTGTTCTGGTCAGGTGGTCGCGGAGGTTAACAGTCTATGTAGTTAGACGTAAATTATACACAGGTATGCGGCAGTCAGCTTACTCGAGCTCAGAAAACATTTCTTCAAAACCAGTAGTACCGTGGCAAAGCGCCTTATCTTTCGCCAGGCCGGCTTCTTTGATCTGGTTTTTCCGCTCAAAAGCAGCATCCAGAATCTGTGCCGGTACGTCTAAATATGATGCGCTATACTCAGCCGTTATACCGCCGAGCCTGCCGTTGCCGTAACTCTGGATTTTGTCCTTCAGTGTGCTTGCGCCCATGCTTTTGCAGACAAACCTACCACCCCGACATTCGCAGGTTCTTGCACCCCAGGTGTCTGCAAAGTGTCTGGCTTTCATCAACACCGGTGTGGTGTCGGTTAGATCTCCGTATGCGGTCGACCCGCCCTTGTATGAGCCATGTAAAACTGCGGCGATTGTTGTGTTGTGAGGATTGTTTATCTTCCAGTTCACCGACTCGTATGAGTTCAGCACAAGCACAACGGGTTTATTTCTTCGACTAACATTTATTTGTGTAGTATCCGCCTGACCATCGCTTTCGTATACGCTAACATATTGAAACTCGTAGTCACCTAAGTTCAAACTGGTGATCTTGTTTTTCAATTCACTGTCTTTGTATCTTTTAGCGTAGCGTTCAAAGGTAGCGCTGAAGTCGGTTGTGTGCCAGTGGTTTATCAACTCCACTTCCACCAAATGGTCACCCGGCATCAGTGTAACCAGCGGGTTGCCTTCCGGACTTCGTGGAGCCCGCCTCGCGCTGGTTCTCAATGAGATCACCGGCCCCGCAGCGGGTGAGCGTTTATGTTCCTGAACAACTGCGCCGTCAATAATTACTCTAAATGCGTTCCATCCATCATCTGCTTTGACTTCGATGGTTTCTTTTCCATGGGTGGTGATGACGCCAACCCAGTACGCAGCAAAATTCTGCGAGTTGATACCATGGAATTCATTATAGCTGTAGTCAATTCCAATCTGCCCGACATGTTCTTTGTGTACAAGTTGAGTCGGATTGCTTCTGTCAAAGTAGAAGGCATAGAAACCTTCGCCGGGCACCTGGTTGGATGGATTGAATTTTTCACCCCACGTGGTTTTTGCCATCGGGTACGGTGTTGGCTTTTCCTTATTCTTAACTATTTTTAAATCAGGGTTGGGCTTTAGCGCGCGGGGTGCGATTTTAGTCACAGGGCCAATCGATGATCCTGTCGGTAGATTGATCCGTTGTGGAGGCGGTTCCACCTCCGCTACAAACGCCTTTGATTTTTGCTGTAGCTCATCGCTGATAATCATCATATTAAAAACCAGAACACCCCCAAGGCATAAGCAAGCTCCAAAGTACGAAGTCTTTGTGATTCTCGCTGCTCTGGATACTTTTGCGGGCGTTGCGGGTAAGGCCGTTTTCCTGGGAGATGAAGCACCGCATCCCTGGCATCGTCCATTGTCTATCTGCTGACCATCACAGAAATTACAGATTTTTGGCGTGTCGTTAATCAACTGATCTATGTCCCATACTTCTACCGCTATCTGGCTGCGCTTTTGAATCCTTGTGGGGCGATACTATCGGCGGGAATGATTAAGGGTTTAACGCCTCGCGCAGATGCAATCCTCAGAGTATGAATCGAGTACCCGGTATTGGGCTATCACACAAAATGAATTTTAAAATCGCTATGGCAGCGACTGTGACGCGTATCGATAAATAGCCTGGTCAGTGATCCGCCTCACAGCTACCTCTCCATCAAGGCCCTTCACTGCACTGTGCGGAACTATATTTTTCTGCTTCAATTTTCCGTCAAATCAGAGTGTGCGATCAAGATCGAGCCGATGTGTTTTAGCAATTCGACTAATGTCCTTTTTTGAAA
>CAKZVB010000149.1 GCA_937922015.1 uncultured Granulosicoccaceae bacterium | reverse complement strand
CCGAGATTAATGATTCGCGTGACCCCCAGTTCCTTTATTTTCGCCAGCTGGGTTTCGTCAGGTTGGCCGGATAAGCTTTTATTATCGTCGATTCGACGCCAGTTTAAAACCTCTGGTAAATCATTCATGTTTTTTATCCTGTCTCAAATTGTCTTATCAGCTACCTGGCGCCCAGCGCCCGCACCTTAAGAAAACTAACAATGACCAGTGGCAAACCAAATCCATAGACCCACTGCAGCCCCCAGTGTTCGGCAACAAAACCGAGGATCGGCGGGCCGGCGAGGAACGTTAGAAAGGATATTTGTGCAAGGGCTGCAACGTTAACGGTTGCTGGCCGATCAGTGCGTTGCGCGGCGGCAGACATCGCCAATGGAAAGAGTACGCTGGTGCCGATGCCCAGTATACCGAAGCCGATAAGCGATATTGCCGCAGACACAGGAAAAAGAACCAGTAGTATGCCAGCTGCCATACAAAGCAATAAAACCCGACCGACTGCTATCGGTGAATACTTCTCGACAAAACTGTCGGCAAAGTAACGGGTTATCCCCTGAGACAGTGTTACCACGGCAACCGCGCACCCGGCAATGAATGCGCTGCTTGAAAAGATAGTGTCCATGTAGATGGCAGACCAGTCGATACCTGCGCCTTCCATTAACATGGCGGGCAGGGTGATCAACACCAGAATCATTATGGGCCTGGTGGGAATAGCAAGGCCGCTGGCCGGTTGCTCAGCTTCTGCTCTAACAGCTGCCGGGGAAAAATCACGCAGACAATAAAAAGTGATCAATGCGATACACAGAAAAACAAAAACCAGATGCCATTTCACGGGTACGCCGAAGTGGGCAAATGTAGCTCCAGTCATACCGGCAATAAAAAAACCGAAACTCCAGAACGAGTGCGCGCGATTCATGATGCGTCGTTGCAGTGACGCCTCGATACGGTCTGCCTCTACGTTTATAACTATTTCAATACAGCCGATAGCAATTCCTGCCGGTATCAAAAGCAGGAAAAAAACCAATGGCGTGCTTGAAAATGCTGCCATCGCAAAGAACAAGGCGGCTGCCGGTATTCCGGACAACAGCATTTTTCTAAAGCCGATTTTTTCAATGAACGGGCTTGCGAAAGAAAGCGCAAACAACGTACCGATCGGTGCGCCGATTAATGCCAGTCCCAGTAGGCCTTCTTCCACGCCCATCGCTTTTTTTATGTCAGGCATGCGCGGGAAAATACTACCCATCGCGATCGAATACAGAGCGAATGCCGTATAAAGTCGTTGTTGCGGTGCAAGGTGCCTGATCATAGGGTGGCCTTTAAAATTTCGGATCACACATTTAGCGCGTAACTGTAAAGGTCACAAACAGCCTGCAGGATTACCGCTTTAATTGAGTTTCTGTGTTAAGGGAAAGCGCGGTTATAGTGGTGTGCCTTGGGTGTGTCATGTGGTCGGCAGCAGGGTGGTTTGCCAGCCTACCATTTTCCAGCTGCTGTCCTGTATCACCCAGATCTGAGTATAACGAGCGTTAAAATTTTTATCGGCACCACCGGCAATGACATGTACGTGGATCAGGCCGTTAACTATTACTGTGTCGCCAAAGCGACGCATGTCCTGCTCTGTGGCTTCGAGTGCTTTGTACTGATAAAAACCGTCGCGAAGCTTTTTCAGGTAGAGCGCACGATCCTCGTCTGTACTGCTGCTGTGAACGTAGTGCAGACTGGTCCCCAGGAAAGTTTCAACCAGATCGATATCACCATCAATCAGCGCTTGTGAGCGTTGTGTGTCGAGCTCTTGTATAGTTTTAAAAATGGTATCGTCGTTCATTGAATGCACTGTTGATTGTTGGCAATTGGATGATTGTAGTCTCATAGATACCGCGTTTACCAGCCTTTTCGGGCTTTTTATGCCCTGCATTGTGTTTGAAGAATTACTTAAAAACTGAACATAAACAAGACGATACACCGTTAGCAGCTAATCAGCTGTGTGCAACGGCCATTTAAAGCGTATAGTGGAGTGATAGTCTTGCCTTTACCGGCCTCCTGCGGGCCGCATGCCTCTATCCTCCCTGGTGCTCTCCGTCACCTGTCAGCGAATAGATTCTTTTAGAGCATACCTTGTCGGCGCTTTTCAGTTTCAGTGAAAAGCGTTCAGCCTTGAATCGTATTTAGTTTTATGGAATCGCTTTTACAGACGATTCGCGCTGACGTGGATGATATTTGATTACTTATATATTCCTTTTAGGGTTGCGGTGCCATGAATGCAGTTACTGATGAAGACGGAAAAATCCAGCCGGCCATTCTGTCCTATGTAAAAGATCTGCCCAACATCTGCTCGCTGGCGGGGCTGGGCTGCACCATACTGGCAATCTATTTCAGTGTGATCGGTATCTACTACGCGGCAATGATTGGAATGGTCTGGGCGGTTGCTTTTGACTGGGCTGATGGACTGGTGGCGCGCAGAATGAAAGGCCGCACGGGCAGCGATCGGGTGTTTGGTGGTCAGCTGGATTTAATGATAGATATAGTGAGTTATGGCGTTACGCCGGTAATTCTATTGTTAAGCTACGGTAAATTTCATCCGGTGCTGTTACCGGTGGCTTTTTTAGTGCTCGCTGCCGGTGCGATACGGTTGAGTTACTTCAGTACTTTCGGGTTGTCTGACGAGTCGAAATATACCGGGCTTGCGATTGATAACAACAACCTCGCTTTGGTTTTTATCTTTCTTTTTGAGAGTGTTTTTTCCAATGCTGTTTTTACCGTTATTCTGGTGCTCAGTACGTTAGGGCTTGCCTCGCTCAACGTGTCCCGGATTAAAACGCCCAAACTGTCAGGCACACCCCTGAACGTTTGGCTGTTGGCTGTTTATACGCTTGCAATTACTGCCATCTATAGCTGGAAACTTTTATAGACAGGAACGAGTAGTTAAGTTTGAAAAATATTGATTAAGGAATTTTTATTATGATTGTATATACCGTGGGCACCTTTGATTTGTTGCACGTAGGTCATCTTGCTTTGCTGGAATATTGTAAGTCACTGGGCACGATTCTGGTGGTTGGCGTCGCGTCAGATCGCGTTGTGAACTCTTACAAGCCGAATGTGCCTGTTATTCCGTTGCTACAGCGGGTCGAAATGCTAAGAGCCCTGCGATGTGTTGATCAGGTACGCTCCTACGATGAACTTGAATATGTGTCTGGTTGCAAAGCGGTGAACGCTGATATTTTCGTTATTGGCGAAGACTGGGGCAAAAAACCGCACAATCTGGCGGTGGAGTCCTACCTCAAGTCGGCGGGCAAAAAGATCCGGCAAGTTCGTTATAACCCTCGAACGTCGTCTACCAGAATAAAACAAGATGTCAGGGATCAGTCCTCTGAACGATTCGGCATGAATTTATCTGTTGCATAATTGACCTTCGTGTCCGCAGGCTTATTACTGACGAGTTTATACTGTAGCCGGACCGGACTGGAACCGTGACGACAAGGCCAGTTCAGCGGGCCGGTAACGGACCTGTAAAACGGGCCAGTAAGGCGCTGAAAATGGATTTCACCTCACTGTGGTGTCTGGTCCCGGAGATTTTTAAATAATCAGACAGCTACTGAGGAACATGTTAGCTTCGCGGATGTCTGAGTAATGTAAATAGTGCGGTATTATTGCGCATATCTATTTGCGTAATCAGATCGAATAGTGGTGAGCAGACACAGTTTTGAATAGTTTTTAAAGGGGTGAATAAATGACAGACCCAGGCCCGGCGTTAGGCTTCGTCGGCAGAAAACTGGCCGCGTACCTGACCACCCAGGTCGAGAATTACCAGAATTATTCTATTATCGGATCGGAAACTTTAAAAAAAGTGATTCAGCCCGGCGATGTGCTGCTGGTGGAGGGTGATCACCGTATTAGTCTGGCAATCAAGTATCTGACTCAATCAACCTGGTCGCATGCGGCGTTGTACGCAGGCACTGTAGATGGCAACGAACATACACTGATAGAAGCGGACCTTGAAAACGGTGTGATCGCCGTGCCGCTGGCAAAATATGACCGTCACAATATCAGGATCTGCAGGCCCTGGAATCTGCAACCTGAAGATAACCGCAAAGTATGCGACTACATGGTGAGCAGTATCGGGCTGCAATATGACCTTAAAAATATCACCGACCTCGCTCGCTATTTGCTGCCCCAGCCCCCTGTGCCGCGTCGATGGCGCAGACGCATGCTGGCACTTGGCAGCGGTGACCCTACTCGTGCTGTGTGTTCGACACTCATAGCGCAGGCGTTCCAGAATGTTGGCTACCCGATTCTGCCACAGGTGTTAAGTACTGATGAGGCAGATTGCCCCGACGATCTGTGTTACAACGAAATATTGCATATCAGGCATCACAGTCTGTTTGCACCGCGTGATTTCGACGTGTCGCCGTATTTCGATATAGTCAAGGCGGAGTTGGCGCTTGGATTTGACTACCGGCAGATTAAGTGGCAAAAACATTCAGACGATTTTATTGCAACAGGGCAGATAGGCACGGCATCTGAGTAGCGAAGTTGCACAATCACCCGATGACGTTTGACATACGTGAACGCATTGACCCAGGTACGCCGAATACCAGACCGGCAATGGCGCCCAGCGGTAGCGGCAGCTGTTTGTTCAAGCACGCTTTGTTTATACATCCAGTGCAGTCCCATGGTGGCCGCGTCTGCGACCAGTGCGCCGTTTAATGCATCTGATCTGTTCATTAACTTCAATCCTGTCTCCGATCAATTATCAGACGATACCTGTCGATCCCGACCGGCGATTATCGTTGCGTTAAACAGCATCTTTGCTGATTGCGATATAGGGTTGATAAATAACCGGATGCATTAAGCCACACACACAAGTATTTTAAGTCACGCTATAGACTGATAGGCAGCGCTTTCAATTTCATAATACAAATTAAGTGACTTTTCATCACCAAATGGCAGAATCTGACTCATATAAGCGCCGCCTATACCGTTTTTTCGATCAATCCAGTAAAAGCTGTTTGCAAGGCCTGCCCACATGAGAGTACCCGCAGGGCGACCTGTATGAACCTCTGTTTCGTTGATCTGGAATGTCAGTCCCCATGACTTGGGTTCACCGGGGAAAAACTCTGCGTTATTTGAAAACGGCGGAGCAACGGTGGTGAGTTCTTTAACCCGCAACGGACCGATGTGATTTTCACTCATGGTCTGAATGGTTTCTGCTTCTAGCACACGTGTGCCATCCAGTTCACCATCATTGAGAATCATCCGGATAAATTTACCGTAGTCGCTCATTGTCCCATGCAGACCACCGCCACCCATTTCAAACTCGGGGTTTTCAGGGGGTGGAATTTCCATTGGAACTAATGATCCATCCGGTGTTCGCGCGTGTATACCCGCAGCACGTTCAAGCATAGAGGGGCTGTGGGAAAAAGCAGTGTCTGTCATACCGAGCGGGCCAGTCAGGTGAGCTGCAAAGTACTCACCCAGCGTCATTCCTGATACAGCCTCAATCATTTTACCTGCCCAGTCGATACCGGTGCCGTATTCCCATTGTGTACCGGGATCAAAGGCAAGCGGTGTTTGCAGTGCTGAGTTTTCAAGCGTAAACAGACTACTTGCCTTGGTGAGTTCTCTCCAGCGTACTTCGTTAGCGTTCCATATTTCGTAAGTAAAACCTGAAGTATGGGTCAGCAGGTGTCGCAGGGTAACTGGTGTATTGGGCGGGCGTGTTATGGCGTCGCCTGCGTCATTGAAACCTTCCAGTACTCTTGCCTCGTGCAGCCATGGACAGATGTCACCAGCCGGTGTATCGAGATTCAGCCTGCCCTGCTCAACCAGCTGCATGGCCGCCGCACCGGTGATGGCTTTGGTCATTGAAAATATAGCGCCGACAGTATCGGGAGTCATCGGGGTGTTTGAGCCAAGTACCCGTTCACCGGCACCGCCTTCCCACACAACACCATCGCGGTTGACCACAATGGCGACTGCTCCGGGTGCGGCGCTGCTCTCTATACCTGCGTTTAGAATTTCCTGATATCTATTGCTCATCATTTCCCCTGCGGCGTTTGATTGGTATTAGTTGCCGTGTTTCAGGGTAACGTATGTGCGCTGACCTGTAAAACTGCACTTTGCTGTGGTTGACAGCTACTGACTCGATGTACGAAAGTAAAAAGATGCAAGCTGCAGATAAACACAGATCTTTGACAGCCTCGGGTGCGGTAACACTAATTGATCATTTTGCACAGCATTTGCCGGAATATCAGATACAATTTTGTATACATAGGTCAAAGGGCCTTACTTTGACGATCCTGAAAAAACTGGTTATAAAAACCTGACGCAGAATATCTGGCCTCGAGTGGAAAATTCTCATGACCCATAGGAACAATGATTGTATCGATAGTATTGAAACACCGGCGTTTGTTATCAATGACAGCGTAGCGCAGAAAAATATCAACAAGTTTCAACATCATTGTGTCAGTGCCGGATTGAAGCTTCGGCCGCATATAAAAACACATAAATTAAATGCAATGGCACAACGACAGATTGATGCAGGGGCGAGCGGTATCACATGCCAGAAAATTGGTGAAGCAGAGGTCATGGCCAACGCCGGGCTGAAAGATATTCTTATCACCTTTAATATTGTCGGTGCAGCGAAACTAAGACGTCTGCGGGGATTGGCTGATAAATTGGATACCCTTATCGTCGTGGCAGACAACCAGGTGGTAATAGAAGGGCTGGCGGCAGGCTTTAAAGGTGCAGCTGCTCCTTTGAAAGTAATGATCGAATGTGACACCGGGGCAGGGAGGTGCGGAGTGCAAACACCTGCCGATGCTCTGCAACTGGCGATGGCGGTTTGCAGCCTACCGTCGTTAAGTTTTGCGGGTCTGATGACATACCCTGCAGCCGGTGGTGCCCACGCCGCCGCTGACTTTATGAAGGCAACTGTTACTCTGCTTGATAATCAGAATATCGATTGCCCGGAGGTGTCAACCGGGGGCACGCCCGACATGTGGCAGGCGCAAACCCATGGGATCTTTACCGAGTATCGTATCGGTACTTATATCTATAATGATCGCTCTCTTCTTGCTCGTGGCACCTGTAAAGAGGAAGACTGTGCAGGCCACGTTCTGGCTACGGTTGTCAGCCGCCCGACCAGCACGCGTGTGGTAATCGACGCAGGGTCAAAGGTACTTACCTCCGATTTGTTTGGTCTGCAGGGGTACGGATATGTCGTAGGGCATCCGCATGCGACAATAGATAATCTAAGTGAGGAGCACGGGGTACTGAGCGTGCCGCAAGATAGTAAGCTTGCTGTTGGCGAGCGTATCAGGATAATTCCGAATCATGTCTGCGTTGTGTCAAATATGTTCGATACGGTGTGGCTGGACAGCGCAGCTGATGGCTTGCACGCACTGGCAATTGACGCGCGTGGTATGGTTTGTTGAGAAAGAACCCCGCTTATTCTTTGCGGGTCAGGTAAAACAGGAGAGCAGAAGCTATGTGCGGTCGTATGAATATCTCTGATCATGAGGGCGTGCAGTGGTTGCTGGGGCAGTTAGGCCTGTCAATGAGTCCCACTCAGGATCCGGCGTATAACATCGCGCCCACTCAAACAATCGATGTGGTTACCGTCGTTGAAAACGACCCCGTGCTGACGCAGATGAGTTGGGGTATCAGTATGGCAACCAAGGGTAAGAAAGGGCAGCCTTTAGTACGCAGAATACCCAATTCACGCGATGACAAAGTATGGACCTCCTACCTGTGGCGGTATTTGATTCCCGGGAAGCGGGTACTGATACCGGTGAATGGCTTCTACGAATGGAAACGCGAGAACAAGAAGCTTGTGGCGGCTTATCACATTACCCCGGCCGCTGGTCCGGCAATGTTTTTTGCAGGCATTTATAAAAAATCAAAAGACGAAAACGCAATCCCTGAAGTGTCCCTGGTTACTACGCGCGCCAATGATTCGATGAGTGCAGTTCATGACCGTATGCCGGTAATTTTAACCTCGCAAAATGCCGCTATGGCCTGGCTGCAGGAAAGTGAGCGCGAATCGCTGGATGAACTCATGCAGCCGGCAGCTAACGACACATTGGTTTTTACCAGGGTCAGTAACTACGTTAACAAGTCTTCAAACGAAGGGCCGAAGTGTATTGAAGAAGTTCGTGCATAGGTTTTCGAAAAAAATAGTCGCTGGAAGCCCGACCGCGTGTGTGACATGCAATCGTATAGCAAAATACCCGCTTGATTAACTATAGGTGTGCGGCTACGGTGTCAGTTATTGTTTCTTGTGATTCTGTTCCGGTTGACTTATCACTGAGCGCAATTGAACAAGGAGTAGAAAGGAAATGAAAATAGATTCACTTGAGGTGCATTCCTATTCCAACCCCGACTCCAAAGAGGGTCGGGCAGATTA
>CAKZVB010000148.1 GCA_937922015.1 uncultured Granulosicoccaceae bacterium | reverse complement strand
GAATCGTTTTTAGTATTTCGTCATGACACTATCACATCTTGACGAACCGATCAATGTGACAGCCGTACTATGCCGTGTGAGATTTTAAGTGTGCGAATGAAATTTTCGCTATTTTTTGTTACCACCAGACGACGTTCGCGGGCCATATCCACTGCCCTTTTCAAGCCAGGCTTTCTCGGAGCAGTCGCAACGCGGCTGCGGATCAAGTGGCAAACTCCCGCAAGGCGCGGTTTGATTAAAATACAACTCGCGATAAACAATTGATTACAAAACCAATTCGAAGGCAATTCACTATATCCATCGAGTCATTGGCAACCTTTGAAAGTCACACAATAACTACCAGCTAATGGCAGACCAACTGTTGCGATTTCGCTGCAGGCTGAGTTTAGAATCACGATAGGATGAAGACGGGTACACTACATCGCCGTTTGCCAGCGCCATCTTTTCAATTCTCAATACCGCGGTTACCCTTTTGGGGTTTAATTTGGCTTCGACTTCAATAATTCGAACCGACATCTGGGTGTAGCGCTTAAAAAGGGTTTCAAACAGCCCCCAACGTTTGCCGTCAGCCTGGGTTAGTTCTTTTATCGCTCGTTGGTTTTTGGATTCTATGGCCAGTTTCAGCGCATTAAACTGACTACGTGCGTAACGTATTTCGTAATCCGACAGAGGCTGCTGCAATAAATTTTCCGCAGACACAACACGCGACTCTAACTCTTTCAGCTGTTCATCATTAATTTGCAATGCAGCTGCGTTATCCAGCCACTTTCTGGCAGCCGGGATTTCACCCACTTGCAAGGCCTGCTCGGCGCTACTCAGGTAACGCCGGTAATCACGGCTGCGCTGGCGCTGGCGCTCTTTGGCAGCTGCCACCCTATTCCGATCCCGCTGTCTGGATTGCTCAAGCGCCAGTCGATCACTTTCAACTTTCACCTGTCGTGCCTCTTCTGCCGCAAGCTTTGAGCGTGCAAGTTGTTCCAGTTTTTCCAATCGCGACTCACTGCCCTGAGTTTTTTCTCGCAGATTAGACAACCTGTCCAATGCCAGTCCGAATGAGCTCTGCTCAATCAGTGTCTGTATCTGGCTAAACTGTTCTTCCAGCTCTAATTGCTGTTTTCGTTTCGACAACTGCTCAGACATGGCTGCAGCGGCTTCATCATCAAAACCGGCCAACTGATCGATAAGTTGCTGCGCTTGATCAACTTCACCGGCACGCAGGTTGCTGTTTATTTTTTCGACAACCCGGTCTTTGATTTGATCAATTCGTCTGAGCGCAAGCTGATTGTCCGGACTGATTTCGAGAATCTGAAGGTATAGGGGTCTGGCGGTTTCCAGGTAGTCGCCGTTACGAAACGCCAGATCAGCACGTTCTAACTTTTGATCAAAAACGACCTGATTCTGCGACGTACGATGCCACCAGCCTGCGCCCAGCACGGTAACCAGACACAGGCCAATAATGACACTGGCCCCTTTCAAACCACTATGGTTTTTAGCCACCGGCCGATAGGCCGCTTTACGAGAGGCGGTCTGATTTCGCACCAACAGTTTCGAGCGGTTAGCAGTTACGCTTTGATCATCAGCACTTAAAGGAACGGACAGTGTTGAGCTTGTAGTAGTCGATGTAGCCGTGACTTTTGGATCCTGCACCACCGGTGATTGTTCAAACGCGGCACGCCATTCTGAGAGACTCTGCGGCCTGTCTTCTATTCGAAAACCCAGCGCCCAGTCTATAGCCTGTAAAAAGGACCGACTGTATTGATCACCGCCAACCTGGATAGCCGGGTGTAACGGATCCCTGGATTTTTTCACCAGAGCCGCCAGCCGGCTGATAGGACTGACCGGCGTCACTCCACTGATCGCGTAATAGAGTGTTGCGCCCAGTGAATAGATATCTGTCCACGGCCCGACCGGCAACGCCGCACCTTCCTGATATTGCTCCAACGGTGTATAGCCCGCCGATACAAATGAGGTATGTTGTCCCTGCGCATCGTTTTCAACGGGTCGGGTTGAACCGAAATCCAGCAACACGGGACTGCCATCTTTTCGAATGATCAGATTCACTGGCTTGATATCACGATGAATAAAGCCATCCTGATGTACGCGATCAAGGCCATCAATGACACTGAGTATCAAACTTTTTAACTGAGGTTCCGCCAGGCCGTCACCTTTTTTTACATATTCTTTAAACTGCTCACCTTCTTCGTATTCCATCACCAGATAGGCAGTGTTATTGGCTTCAAATACAGCCATCACGCGCACGATATTGGGGTGGCGGAATTTGACCAGCGTGCGCGCCTCGCGCAGAAATCGCTGCAAACCTGCGCGATATTGGGTTTCAGAACTCTCAGTATTGGCGACAAGTGTGTTGTCTGCCCGACGTTCAACCAGAGGCCCGGGTAAATACTCTTTTATGGCAACCCGGTGATCGAGATTAGTATCAGTTGCCAGATAGGTGATTCCAAAGCCACCGCGACCGAGCACTCTTTCCACTCGATACCATTGGATTAGCTCTCCTTCTGCAAGTATCTGTTGGGTGTCAATGGATGTCATTTAGAGGTCGAGTAATTCTGGGTAAAGGCGGCACTGCTACTATAGGCAAAAACTGTGTGCGCGGGAGGGCTCTTGCACATTGTTAACGAAAACAAGCGTCAAAGGTTCCCATTTCGCAACTAACAAGTGACTAAAATCCGGAAATTCGCTGTTACTAACGTTAATATTAGCAAATCCTTAGCTGCCGCAGTATCCAAAATCGTCGCCAAAACGGGACTTTAGCGTAAACAGCTACCTTTCAACTTTGTTAGCCCAATCGCTATGTACTAAAAACAATGCGACACTTAGCGATTAGCTAGTGCCACCATATTATAAACTTTAAACCCGGAGAAGGGAGCGATGGATCTATTTACTTTAGACAATCTTGTCACACTGCTTTTACTGACCATGCTGCAGGCTGTTCTTGGCTTTGACAATCTGCTGTATATTTCCCTTGAGTCGAAGCGCGCTCCCGCACATCTGCAGGCCCGCGTACGCAAATGGGGTATTGGCATTGCCATTGTTCTGCGAATTGCGCTGTTGTTTATCCTTACCAACCTGATCAAGGTGTTTCAGGATCCAGTGTTTGAAAGAAACTGGGAACATCTGTCTTTCAACTTTAATATTCACTCAATGATTGTGTTGGTCGGTGGCGTATTCATCATATACACGGCCACTAAAGAAATTCTTCACATGATGGCTATCGAGGAACTGGACCACGAAAACAAACATCAGCGCTCGGCAGTAACTGTTGTGATCTGGATCGTTCTGATGAACCTGGTGTTTTCATTCGATTCAATTCTCAGCGCCATCGCACTGACTGATAATTTTACAATCATGGCTTGTGCAATTGTTGTCAGCGGATTATTGATGATTCTACTGGCTGATACTGTCTCTGAATTTCTGCAGAAAAACCGAATGTATGAAGTGCTGGGCCTTTTTATCCTCTTCGTGGTAGGCATCATGTTGATATCTGAAGGCGGGCATCTGGCCCACATGAAGATACTTGGCACAGAAGTCACACCAATGACTAAAGCCACGTTCTACTTTGTGATTGTTGTTATGGCATTTTCAGACTTCGTGCAAAGCCGTTATCAACGAAAGTTGTTGCGCGAAAAGAAGGCACTGCTGGCAGGCAGGCAAACTTCCTGATTAATGCTGTGACCCTGCACGTGTGTCTGGTGCAGGGTCAAGTTAGTCGCAGCCTGAAACGCTATACGCCTAAGGTGCGGTAGTGTAACGAAGTGCACGCCCGCTTTGCGGCGCTGCTGCATCGATTGCCGAATCCGGATAATGATCCACACCAATCCCGCCAAACGGCGTATTCACCGCCCTGAGGTAGAGTTGCAGATCCGTTGGATTACCCAGCATTGCTCGTGGCAGAGAAATTTCACCAGTGTCACCGTTGACCGCAATGGTGGTTGATCCCTGAAGAGTCCAGCTCCAGTTTTGTCCCGTACCGGTGTATTTATGCACATCGTAGGCTTCAATCAGGTAGTCCGCGCCAATCGGGAACTCCGCACCAAAGCCCCTGAATCCAGTGTTGGGGTCACCATCGACATCAATAAAAATCCCGTGCCCCCAGCTAGGCTGAAAAGCCTGATCATTGCGAAAAGCGAAATAGAAATCTGTGGCGCTGTGCGCTACCCAGGCCTCACGCCAGTCCAGTGGATTGTTGGGGCCGGTCACATCGTCCGGGTCTGGCCCGAAGGAAGTAACTCCCACCCAGTCCGAAATCACACCATCCACCACTAAGCCGCTGACTAGATTGCTTGCTGCACCATCGGGCTGCTCACCCACGTCAATGGTGACAGTAGCCTCGGCGCTGCTCAAACTGCCATCACTGGCCACAAACCGAAAGCTGTCCAGCCCGGAGAAATTTACGGCCGGTGTGTAAGTTAAATCAGGCGCAGAACCGGTCAATACGCCACTGACCGGTTGTGGCCCGACTATAGAGTAGGTCAGAACGGAGGCTTCAGGATCAGTCGCTGTCAGGGTAATTGACAGCGGCTGACCGAACGGTGTTGTCAGTGTCTGGCCATTGGCGACAGGCGCAAGATTAACAGGCGGCGCTGGCTGCACATCTATGTTTATCACTGCCGGATCACTCGTG
Organism: uncultured Granulosicoccaceae bacterium; assembly: GCA_937922015.1. Taxonomy (GTDB): domain Bacteria; phylum Pseudomonadota; class Gammaproteobacteria; order Granulosicoccales; family Granulosicoccaceae. The sequence goes on along the minus strand of CAKZVB010000148.1, from coordinate 29,107 downwards.
TTGACACCATCACTTACGGTGAAGCTAAAGCTGTCAATACCAGAGCGGTCGTTAAACGGTACATAGGTCAGATCCGGTGCTGTGCCCTGCAGGCTACCTGCCGTCGGCGGCGCGACTATAGAAAAAGTGATTGCCTGATCTTCGGCATCGGTCCCTGTCAGTACAACGCCGATTGCTGTTTCGAATGCGGTAGTCAGGTTCTGAGCATTGGCGACTGGTGGCAGATTTGTCGCAACGCCGGTAACGGTGATACTAACGCTTGCAGCGCCGCTGTCATCGGAGCCATCATTCACCTTGAAGTTGAAGGTGTCGACACCCGACTCGCCCGCGTTTGGTGTGTAAGTCAGATTAGGGGCTGTACCCGACAGCACGCCTTTCGTCGGCTGAGAAATCACCGTATAAGTGAGTACACCGCCATCGGCATCGTTGCCGCTTAACAAGACAGTTATCGGTGTGTTGCTACCGGTCGCCACCGATGCACTATTCGCAACTGGCCGACTATTTATCAGCGGCGGTGCAACGACGTTAAACAGGACGGTCGCCGGGTTACTGGTCAGCGCACCATCTTTAACGGTAAACACAAGAGAGTCGCTACCTTGGTAACCACGGTCTGGCTGGTAGACGAGATCCGGCGCCGTTCCCGTCACTGTACCGTTCTGTGGCACGCTGCTTAGGCGATAGGTGAGAGTATCGTTGTTTAGATCTGACCCGGTGAGAACAATCGCAAGTTGTGCGTTATTGCTTATATCTATTTGCTGAGCATTGGCAACTGGCGCTATATTTTCGACATTCTGATTGGGATCGACTGAATAACTGAAACGGCGATCTTTTAGAACGGCCGATGTGTTGGTCACATCATCCGGGTAGTAATCGAGTGCCGTGCCACCGGTGGCTGAACTATAGCCCACAAAAAACAATCGCATATTGGTTGGACTGCCAATCAAACTACGCGCCACAGACAGCTCTACCCAATCTGAGTTCACGCTGGATTCAATACTGCCAACCAGTTGCCACGACCATTCATTTTGTGTAATTCCGGTGTAACGAAAAAGAGTATTGCCTTCAATGGCGTAGTCTACTCCGATTGAAAATTCGCCTGCAAAACCAAGAAAGCCGGTTGTTTCACTGGTATCTGTGTCAATGTAGATTGAGTGACCCCATGACAGACTAACCGGTGAATGCTGCTGATAGGCAATGTAGAATTTACTGGCATCGTGCCCCATCCAAGCCTCTTTCCAGTCAATTGTGTTTTGTGTACCGGTCGCATCAACGGGGTCGACACCAAACGACTGCGCCGTCTGCCAGTCGTTGAGAGAGCCATCGACAATAGCACCTGTTATAGCATTTGATATTGTCCCGCCACCTGCCGAGAGCTGCGGCTCTACATTAAAAATAACCTCCGCGGGCTCACTGCTTTTTTCCCCGTCACTGACAGTAAATTGAATTTTGTCCAAACCGAAATACCCTGCTGCCGGTGTGTACAAAAGAGTAGGAGCAGTGCCGGAAATCACACCATGCAAAGGCGCTGCAATTACGTCATAGGTCAGCGGCCGACCTTCATTATCACTACCGGATAAAAGGAAAGACAATGGCTGTTCCTTGAGCGTAGCAAGTACCAGCCTGTTAGCAACCGGGGCACTATTTGCCGGTCGAGGCAGTTGCACGTCTATTTCAACAAGCGCAGGCGGACTGTCAAGCACACCATCACTCGCCACATAACTAAAGATATCAACACCGCTAAAGCCAACATTAGATACGTAACTTAACGTTGGTTCTGTACCTGTCAGCACACCATTGCCAGGCTGCATTAACACTCTGTAGCTCAGGGTATCATTGTCCAGATCCGAGCCCGTCAATGTAACATCAAGCGGATTAAGCGTCTCTGTTTGCAGAGATACTGCATCCGCTACCGGTGCACGGTTAATAGGCTCAACTGCGGTAAGCACTACATTGTGTATGGCGTCAGAATTGAACTTGAGAGTCAATACACCCTCCTGCTCAGAAAACCAGCTTGCTCCGTTAACCAGAGTATTGCCGGTCATACCGGGACTCAATCTAACAGTCACTTCTCCTTTACCCTCAAAAGAAAAGCTCAGTTCATTTCCATCACCGCTAAGCGACTTCAATCGAGCCCGCGCAGGCAGGCTGGTGACACGGCTGACCGGATCGGCAGTTGCGCCCGGCTTGATTGAAAAACGACCACCAGTCTCCGGCAGGAACACCTGATTGTCATCATAAGCGTACCAATTCGCCACACGTTGTATTTTTTTTCCTGCTGCAAGCTTTAATGAAAACTGCCCGACATCTTCAGCATCAATTGTCGCATTGATTGTAAGATCGGTTCCCACCGTCAATTTGGTATTTTTAAAAGACCTGAATCTGTCGTGCATATTGGCAAGTGTGGTAAATTCGGTACCCAGGCTTTTTGCGTACGCCAGAGTATCTTCGAACATTGCTTTAGAGTATCTTCCCGCGGCCGTCTGTGTGGTAGGACCATAGTCATGCCACAACCAGTGAATCACCGGTTTTTGAGCACGCAGCATCACCTGGTCAATCTCTGCTTTCCATGTGTCCAATGCCTGGGATGGAGTTTTATTCAGCACATCAATCAAATAGAAGTCTGGCGACATATTCAGGCTGAAATACAGCATGTCATGTTGCGGTTCCAGAAACCCTATAGCATTGGGATAGCCAGTGCCGACAGTTCCGGTTCGGCCGCTGAAATATTTAAACCATTTATTCAGATTTTCAACGACTGCCAGTGATTCATCAGTCCCAGGTACCGCTCCACCAATAACTTCCACTCCCAGATTGCTGGCTATTTCGTTTTTACTCTGATTGAACTCGAATTCAAGCTGGGCATCTGACAAACTACTTGTGAAGTGGGGGTGAGTCCAGGAGTGAGTACCAATTTCATTACCTAACGCGATGTACTGCTGATACAGTGGCGCTGAAACTCCCCAGTCAGTGTATTGGCCTGCAGCGGGATTGTTACCAATATCTATGTAGTAGGAGCTGACAAAGTCATAGTCTCTTTTCCAGTCTTCTATCATCTCAAGCAATGGAATTTCCGTTTCTGGCAGATCCGCAGCAATCATTGCCTGGTCCATGTCGTTGCGACCGATGAAAACACTTTCATTTCTAGTTATCTGCAGCGCTACCGGCGCTACATCTCCATAAACTGCCCACTGCATTGCAGTCCATAGCAGATTGTTGTCAGCCATGATCTGTTCGTTTGCAAAATGCAGAACCCGCCCTTGCCGTTCGACCACCTGCAAACCCGGGTGGGTTGCACCAGAGGCGGTTATCGTCGTTAGTACAGTAGATTGCTCACCGTCCACCGCTGCAAAAGAGGCAAACCAGATTTCATCGTAGGAGATCAACTCTTCATTAGAGGTATAGTTATTTGTAGCGGGATGATCCGCCGTCGCTACTTTCAGGGTTGCAGCTACTCCGGAGAGATAATCAACGATGTTGAGCCCGAGAAGATCCGCCATCATCGCACTGGAATCACCATAAGGCTGACCAGATGCATCGAAACTCATAAATTCACCAGAGGTTACTATCGCCACCCCGGCCGCCTGTGCATTCAATAAAGCCGCGCGAATTGCCGCACGATCGGCCCTGGGCACGTAAGAGAACTCCGGCATCAACAGCGCATCGTATTGCAACAGTGTGGTGGTATCAGCGACATCGGATTCACTTAACAAATCAAATGGCACACCTGCCATCATTGCCTGCTGCTGCATCGACGCAAACAATTGGTTGTAGGCAAAAGGGTCGTAAAAATTGTCACGGGTGGTGGCAGAATGAACTATCGCAATACGGCGATCCTCAGCTGGCAATTGCGCCAACGCCGAGGCGGCCTCGGGGCCAGCTTCATTAGGGTTATTGTCTACTCCACAGCTAAATAGAAATAGTGACAGACTGATAATCAGGCCAAATTTTCTGGTCATACTCACGGTCTTTAAATTCAGGTTAGTAACCCCTACTTGTCAGTAGACGGCGGAACCGGTTTTTGCTTTAAGTGAGCCCGAATACATCCACCGGTTTGTGAACCCTGTTAACCAATACGGTACCAGGTGCGTATAATTTTGTTGCACCCCGTCAACGAACTGTCACCACGCTGGCAATCGTGCCCGCTATATGTTCCCGGTTATTTTGTACGCATTCATTCACCCGGCTAATTAGCCGGGACAGCATTCTAATCGGATAAGCAATTTGAACTTTTCCCCCGTGACGCTAACCGCAACGCGTTTATCTGCACCGTATATTCTCTATACAATTATTTACAATTTAAACGCTGCCGACATATTTTTGTCTGAGAAACTACCATTGCTTCAACGGCAGCTTCAGGCGGGATTTATATTTGAAAAGAATTGACAACTTCACTGTACTAACCCTTTCTGGCAGACGCACTACTGTTAAAGTCTCCGACAACGTTACTTTTACACACCTGTCCGCCAGCCGCGGTTCATCAACAAAGAGTTATTACAATGAGTTTACGATCCAATAGCGCAGTAAAACTATTTTTAGTACTCGGAATGCTGCTACTAGTACCCTTGTTTTCACCATCAGGCACTGCCCTGTCGGCAGAGGTCGTTGATATAAACCGCGCCGATGTCGCCGCCATGATCGCTAACTGGAAAGGCATAGGTGAAAAGAAAGCCAGAGCCATCGTTTCCTACCGGAAGAAAAACGGTGCGTTTGCAAGTGTTAATGATCTCGCCAACGTCAAAGGTATTGGCGAAGGGTTAATTAAAAAGAACAAAAAGTATATGTCTGTGAAAGGCGGTATTAAAACAGCGTCAAAAGCAGTAAGCAAAAAATCAACAGCTAAAAAAGACACTAAAAAAGCGACCTCGAAAACTAAAACCTCCGCTAAAAGTAAAACCAATAAGCCGGTAAGTAAAAAAACAACCAGCAAGAAATCTACAGACAAAAAGAAGAAGAAAAAGACTACAACATCTAAATAGCACTTTGTGGCAGCCCGGCAACCCGGGCAGCCCCGCTATACTGAATACCGCTCAACCTCCTTCCTCTTCAGTCAGCTCGCACATAACTGACGCCTGAATGATTCGCAAAACCGGTTTATCGTAAACACCGTTGAAAAATTCATACAATGGCGCCATCGACGAATTGTTCATTTCCATTAAGGTCAACACTTCGGCTTCAATCTCTCCCTGCTGCTCGTCACTCACCGTGGCACCGATACTACTTAATGCTGTGGCGAGCGGCAATTTCCCCTGCTTAACAAGACTGGTAATTTCCTTAACGATTCTATCTTCGGTCAATTCAGATACTTTGACCAATTGATCAAACCCAAAAACCCCTTGTCTGATTGCGGCGAGCAGGGCAGTTGCTGATTTTGCTTTGTCAGCGGACGTATCACCATCCGGAACATCTGCTGCATCAGAATTTATAACCTGCAAAAACAACTGACCATATTTTTCGAGCTTCATAGCCCCGACACCTGAGATCGCAGCCATCGCCTGCAGAGTAGCCGGTTGTTTCTCGGCCATTTCCATCAGAGTGGCGTCGTGAAAAATCACATAGGCGGGTACACTTTGCTCACTGGCGATACGACTCCTGGCCTCTCTTAATCGCTCCCACAGCTCAGAATGCTGTGTCGATACCTTGCTGCCGGTAGCTCTTGATTTTTTACGGGTGGCTGGTTTTTCTTCTATACGAAAGAAAACACTTTCGTCCCCTTTCAGCACAGGCCGGGCGGCTTCGGTTAATCGCAAGCCGCCTTTACTGTCCATATCAGTTGTCAACAGGGAACGGGCGATAGTTTGTCTGAAAACACTTCGCCAGGTGTTGGCGTCGTGCTCTTTGCCGACACCGAACACTGATAACTTATCGTGCCGCAGGCGACTGATACGCTCATCAGTTTTTCCCTGCAATATATTAATCAGATAGCCAGTGCCAAATCTCTGGCCGGTTCGATATACCGCAGACAACGCTTTTCTTGTCGCCTCTGTTGCATCCCATGTTTGCGGTGGCTTTAAGCAGGTGTCGCAGTTACCGCAGGCGACATCACTGTCTTCACCGAAATAGCGCAACAGGGTTTTTCGACGGCAGTCGGTGGCTTCACAAAGACCGGACATAGCAGTTAACTTATGCCGTTCAACCTGGATTACTTCCTGTGCAGCATCAGACTCATTTAGCATCTGTTGAAAGGTTATGGTGTCCTGCAGACCGTAAACCATCCATGCTACTGACGGTAGACCATCACGTCCTGCACGACCGGTTTCCTGATAGTAGGATTCAATACTTTTTGGCATATCAAGATGCGCCACGTATCGGACATCCGGTTTATCGATGCCCATACCGAAGGCCACTGTGGCCACCATAATAATGTTTTCTTCAACGATAAATCGCTGCATATTCCGGCTGCGTTGATTGCCGGGCAGCCCAGCATGATACGCCAGTGCGTTGTATCCCTGATCCGCCAGATACTGCGCGGTCTCTTCAGTTTTCTTACGCGACATACAATAGACAATACCGGTCGCCCTGGGATATTCACTCTGAATAAACTGCAGCAACTGTTTACGCGGGCTGTTTTTTGCTTCAATGCGATATTGAATATTCGGACGATCAAAACTACTGATAAAAACCCTGGCCTGATTTAGATGCAGGTGGTTTCGGATATCGATGCGGGTATTTTCATCGGCCGTTGCGGTCAGCGCTATACGCGGCACAGCCGGGAATTTCAGGGACAGCTCCGACAACTGTGTGTACTCTGGTCTGAAATCATGACCCCATTGCGATACACAATGCGCCTCATCAATTGCAAATAAGGCTATTTTAATTTGCTCAAGCAGTGAATAACCCGCTGCCGAAAACAGGCGCTCAGGCGCCATGTACAGAAGATCCAGTTGCCCCGCTTTCGCCTGGTACTCGATCTCCCGTTGTTCCTGACTCGACAAGCTGGAATTAATATAGGCCGCCCGCACGCCATTCTGGCGCAACTGCTGCACCTGATCCTGCATCAGTGCAATCAGTGGCGAGACCACCACAGCCACTCCGTCGCGTAGTAAGGCAGGTATTTGAAAACACAAACTTTTACCACCACCTGTGGGCATCAATACCAGGCAATCATCACCGCCCGTGACATGCTCAATAATCGCCTGCTGATCACCGCGAAAGCTGGTGTAACCAAAATACTTTTGTAAACAATCGATAGGGTTGCGGGGTTGGCTGTTCAAAATGACCTCAATGCACTTAACCACCCTTAAATAGGGTTAGATAGGTACGTTACTGCTTCACTGGACTCCACCTCACACTTCGGATCACTTAGACCGCTGAGGTAAGCTATTCAATTTTCTAATATAAATCAGCAACTGCCAATTCACACTGAATTTATTGTATCTCGTGACGCTATAAACCCAGCTATTTATTTTTACCAGCAAACTTTGGGTCGCCGGCAGGGACCAGCAACTGGATAGTGATGGGAATCAAATTCAATTTCAAAAACACTGTACTGGGTTTACTTTGTGCCTGGTCCATCACATCCTGCGGCAGCGGCGAGACTGAACAATTCCAGGCAATTGGTATTAATACCGGTAGTGCCAGCGGCAAGTACAACAACACAGACCCGACCGCTGGATTACCAAAAATTGGGGCGGCACTGGCTCAACCGCTGGACGACGACTTCGAGGCTATTCGTTTTCTGCAGCGCGCCACCTTTGGTCCCCGACTGCAAGACATCACCGATTTAACCGAATCAGGATACGCAGACTGGATTGAATCCCAACTACAAATGCCGGCAACGTTCATGCTGCCGGTCACACGCCAACGGGCAGAGCCTCGATGGCTGGAACACGTCAACAGCTGGTTTAAACTCAGTGTCAACGCCCCGGATCAACTAAGACAACGTGTCGCCTATGCACTGTCACAGTTTTTTGTGGTGTCCGGCACCGGCGAGCTGGGCGGCGAGCCGGCGGCGCTTGCTAACTACTACGATATTCTGATAGCCAATAGTTTCGGCAATTATCGTGACCTTGTGGAGCAAGTCTCGCTAAGCCCGGTAATGGGCAATTACCTGAGTATGAAAGGCAACCAGAAACCGGACGTTGAAAATAATATAAGACCGGATGAAAACTATGCCCGGGAGTTACTGCAATTATTTTCTATCGGGCTGGTTAAACTAAACATTGATGGCAGTGTTCAACTGGACAGCGACGGGATTCCATTACCTACCTACGATCAGGAAACCGTTGAAGGATTTGCTCACGTCTTTACCGGCTGGCACTTCAACAACGTAGACGATTGGAACTATCCAAAAAATGAAGACTGGTTCAGCCCGATGCAGGCCTATCAGGAGCATCACGACACTAATGCAAAAACACTCTTAAACGGTAAAAAGATACCTGCCGGTCAAAGTGCTGAAAAAGACATGCAGGATGCGCTGGACAATATATTCAACCATCCCAATGTCGGGCCATTCTTTAGTACCCATTTGATCAAACAATTGGTGACCAGCAATCCCTCTGCAGACTATGTTGCACGGGTAGCACGCATATTTAACGCCGACAGCAGCGGTGTTCGTGGAAATATCGCGGCTGTGGCTACCGCAATACTGACGGACCCGGAAGCGTTAAACGGCTTTGCCGATGATCCGGAAAATTTCGGCAAACTCAAAGAGCCACTGGTTCGACTGGTGTCTCTATGGCGCGGATTTGAGGGAAACCCTGATCACCCTGAATTCGAATATGCATGGATTTCAAACAGGCTTGCACAAGCACCGCTGCAATCTCCATCAGTTTTTAATTTTTTCGCCGCCGACTTCAGCCAGCCTGGTGATATTAGAGACAATGGATTGTTATCTCCCGAATTTCAAATTCACAATGAAAGCAGCATGGTTTCTATCACCAGTGCATTACTTGCGCACTCTATCTGGCGCAACACCATGTCTGATACCAATCCGTCCTACGCACCGGTAAATATATCAGCCCTGGCTTCAATGGACGGCGATGTGGAAGCACAGTTTACCTACCTGAGTAAACTGACCTTAAGTAAACCAATGAGTAGCGGACTGCGAAAACAGGCTCTCCAACTACTGGATGCACGCGCTAACAGCAACGCACAGTTACGCGCCGAAGAGTTACTTTTTCTTTTTATCAGCTCACCTGAAGCTGCGGTTCAGCGTTAACCCGCATAATTATTCGGCCCTGGAATATGAACAGACACAGTCGTAGAAACTTTTTGAAGCTTGGCTGTAAGACCATTGTCGGTGCCGGGCTCATGTCAGGCACCACTGCAAAGCTTGCACACGCGCAAGCAGGTAGCAATGACTATCGCGCGCTGGTCTGCATTAACCTGCAAGGTGGTAACGATGGTTTTAACATGCTGGTACCTGCCCGTGGAGCTGCCAACGGCGAATATTATCAGGGCCGTGGACACCTGGCAGTAGACTCGGCCGAGCTCCTGACATTGACACCGGCAACGGCAAATACCACCGATGTCGGGCTCAACCCGCACATGGCAAAACTAAAACCCATCTTTGAAAGAGGCCAGCTGGCGTTTCAGGCCAACGTGGGAACATTAGTGGAACCGACTACCCCTGATGACGTGCGCAACAAAAGCGTACGGCTGCCGGAACAGTTGTTTTCACATCATGATCAGGCCAGACAATGGCAAAAGATTGATCACTACCACGAGTGGAACAGCGGCTGGGGTGCCCGCGCCGCTGACAACATCGCAACACAACAGGCGAACCCTAACCTTGCAGCCATTAGTCTGGTCGGTAACAACGATTGGCAGGCCGGTGGCGAGAATTCTGCCTTTACCGTTAAAAGTGAGGGCGTTGCTGCCTATTCCGGTATGGATGATTTAACAGAAGACAGCTGGCAAATGCCCAGACGCCAGGCATTTATTGGACTGCTACACCAACAGTACGCCAATGTCTTTGAACGATCATACGCAGAACTGCAATCAAGGGCATTGGTGCTGTCGACAAACGTGGGCGCAGCACTGACCAGATTAGGTGAATTGCAAACACCGGTACCACCAGACAACCCGCTGGCATCGCAACTTGCCATGGCAGCAAAGCTAATCGCGATCAAAGACGAGTTTCGTATGAACCGTCAGTTGTTCTACGTTGAGATGGGCGGATTTGATACCCACGACGATCAGCTTAAGGTTCAACCCCACTTATTTTCGCAAATAGCAGAGGCTATGGCGTTCTTCCATGAGGTGCTGATTGAGCTTAACCAGCTGGATAACGTCACAAGCTTTACCACCTCAGACTTTGGCCGCAGCGTATCGGGAAATGGTGACGGTACCGATCATGGATGGGGTAATCACCACATCGTCATGGGCGGATCAGTCAATGGGGGTGATATCTATGGCCTGCTGCCACGGATCGCTGTAGATGGACCCGATGATTACCGCAACGGTCGAATTGTGCCCTCTACTGCCGTTAGCCAGTACGCTGCCACGCAACTTCGGTGGCTGGGTATCGCTGAAGAAGATATCAACAAGCTGCTGCCATCGCTGGCAAATTTTGAACAATCAGATCTGGGCTTTATGGCCCTGTAGCTTTTGTGTGCCTATCCGGCAACCTGAGTTTAGCGAGGATTAGACTGCAGGTGCGTGAGATTTGCCCGCCACATGCTGCCTGTCTGACCAGTAGTGGGGGGGTCTAAGTATCTACATATGACCGGTGAGAGGTCGCGTTGCACGGGTGGTCCGCCGTAGCGCTTGTTTGTGGATGGGCAGTGATTTGTTAGTCGTCCTGCTCACTTTGCTGCATATCCCATAAGCGTTTGTACAGACCATCGTTTTTCAACAGCTTGAAATGATCCCCTGTCTCTACGACAACACCATCATCCAGCACAACAATTTGATCAGCGTCGATGATGGTAGACAGACGGTGGGCTATGACCAGCGAAGTGGCCCCGCTTGAGACTTTTTCAAGCGATCCCAAAATGGCCTTCTCAGAGCGACTGTCCAGACTGGAGGTCGCTTCATCAAAGAGAATTATGCCCGGTGATTTTAGTATCACCCGTGAAATCGCAAGCCTTTGCTTTTCGCCACCAGACAATTTAAGCCCACGCTCACCGACGATGGTGTCCAATCCGTCCGGCAGCCTTGAGAGCAACGTACCCAGGTCGGCTTTTTCAGCTGCCTCACGCACCTGATTTTCATCTGCATCAGGGTTGGCATAAGCTATATTATAGCGAATGGTGTCGTTAAACAGCACGGTATCCTGCGGCACAATTCCTATCGCGCGTCGCAGACTTTCCTGTGTACACAGCGCTATAGATTGGCCGTCAATTTCGATCGTCCCTTCCGATACATCATAAAAACGAAACAACAACCTGACCAGTGTTGACTTACCAGACCCGGAGGGTCCGACCACGGCGACTTTTTGGCCCTGCTCTATAGTAAAGCTAACATCGCGAAGAATTGGCCGGGATTCATCATAGTGAAAACTGACGTTTTTAAATTCGACTCTGCCTTTGTCAATTACCAGTGGTACTGCACTATCTGTGTCCTGTATTTCAGGTGTGAGATCCAGTAACTTAATCACCAGATCCATATCAGCCAGTGAGTATTGCAGTGACCGGTAAACTGAACCCAGGATACTTAACGGGATAAAAAGTTGCAGCATCAAGGCGTTTATCAACACCAGATCACCGATAGTTATTTCACCAGCTGCGACCTCTGACGCCGCAAGTATCATTATTATTGTCACGCCAACCGTTACAATCGCGCCCTGTCCAAAATTCAGCGCCGACAAACTGATCTGGGTTTTCTGCCCTGCAGCGCCCCACAGGCCGAGTTGTTCGTTGTAGTTGGCCACTTCCATTTTTTCATTATTAAAATACTTGACAGTCTCATAGTTGAGCAGACTGTCAATGGCTCGACCATTTGCTGCACTGTCATACTTATTCATATCGTGGCGAAAGCTCATGCGCCACTTGCTCATAGACAAAGTAAAGATTACATAGACGGACACCGTCAGCAGTATCACAGCCATCAGAGTCCAGTCATAACGATATAACAATATCCCACCGACCAGCAGGAATTCTGCAATGGTGGGCAGGATACTGAACACCAGTAGATTCAACACCGAGGCGAGACTGCGTGTGCCTCTTTCCAGATCACGGGAAATTCCACCCGTATTGCGTTCAAGATGAAATCGAAGTGATAGTTGATGAAGACGCTCCAACACATCAACCGCCATCTGATGCATGGCACTGTAACGAACCCGGGAAAATAAAATATCGCGCAATTCACTAAACAAACCGCTTGCCAGCCGCAACGCCCCGTATCCAATCAACATCGCCAAAGGTACAACAACGATCAGCTGATCCTTAGCACCCAATAGCCCGTCAGTCTGCTCATCAAGTGAATCAATAATGCCTTTCAGCAACAACGGAATGCATACCGTCGCAAGTTTGCCCAACAGCAAACAACCCAGAGCGACAGCTACGCGCCGGCTGTACCGCCACACATAGGGCGACAACTTAGTGAGATTAGCAAAATCGTCCCGATCCTGATGAGGCTGCTCCTCACGCGAGTACCTACCCATAAAAAGGTGTTTTAGTAAAAATTGCAGCGGTCCTCAATTTGTCGATATGGCGATGCGTGGATCATAGTTCGAAATGCACCGGCAGATATAAATAAATGCAGCGTTTAAATCAACCCGTTTGGTTGTTACTTTGGGGCTTTGGAAAATCGAGACGGACCGGGGCGGTAAGAAACAACCAAAAGCGCTACGCCACCGCAGAGGGTATAAGGTTTCGCCAGACGAAAAAAAAGCGGTGCCTTGCAGCACCGCTTTCGATTACAACTTTCTGTTACTTAGGTGAACTTAGTAACGGTCATCACGATGGTCACCGCGATAATCATCACGGTACTCACCACGATCACGGTAATCAACACGCTCGTTGCGATAATCGCTGCGATAATCAGGTTCACGTACTTCTACACGCTCAGGAGCCGCATCCGCAGGAGCTGCACCGGAAACGATCAAGCGGTAGAAAATAGCACCCAGAACACCACCAACAATTGGCGCAATCCAGAATACTGGCAATTGGTCAATCAGTGATTGATCACCGTCACCGAAGAACCTGGAAACCAGTGCCGGGCCAGTACTACGAGCCGGGTTAACCGAAGTGTTAGAAACCGGAATAGAGATCAGGTGGATAAGAGTCAGGCCAAGACCAATAGCGATTGGTGCAAAACCCGCTGGTGCGCGTTCGTCAGTAGAACCCATGATGATAATAAGGAAAAACGCAGTCATGATGACTTCCATCACAATCACTGCTTCCATGCTGAAGCCGCCAGGTGAAGAAGCGCCGTATCCATTTGAAGCAATAGAGCCGATAGCGCCCTGATTCATGCTTTCAATTGCAGCGGCATCCGCGCCCGGTGCAACAGTACCGGCATTAGTGATAAACCACTGCAATACGAATGCAGCAGCAATTGCACCCAGTACCTGAAAGATAATGTATGGAATCAGGTGACCGAACCCAAAACGCCCACCGACCCAGAGGCCGATAGAAACTGCCGGGTTGAAGTGCCCGCCGGATACGTGACCTACTGCATAGGCCATTGTCATGACAGTCAGACCGAAGGCTAGTGAAACGCCTACCAGGCCAATATTAATACCGATGTCACTCGCGAAAGTTGCAGCAAAAATCGCGCTGCCGCATCCCCCCAGCACAAGCCAGAAAGTGCCGAAAAATTCGGCCAGATACTTGTTATGAAAGTGCATAAAGCTTTTCCTTTGTGGTGATTGAATCTGTGAATTATATTTTTAATGGAACCTGCGGGGGAACGACATGCCACTCGCACCTGCCCTTCTCAATGCGACTAGGCTCAGTTCGCCGGACTTCGCAGCCAGCATGATAGCCATACCAGCGCTGAACAACAGTACCGTTCCGTAAACCTTTGTTAAAGCGGACCTTGCAATCAGGTTTTTCCAAGCACCCCGCCCCTGGCAATTCGGATTGTGACAGATTTTAGCTCACTAAATACCCCTTAACGGTGGTTAATTGCCCTCAATTGTTAAAAATTACAACTGTTGAAGCGGGTTATTTTGCTATAATGGCGCGCCGCAAAGCCTTATTCCTACGTCAACCACCCCACTTAACACTGCCACTGACCCGCTATTTGGTCCATACTCAGTGCTGTCGCTCTATCGGAGACCAGTTTGTCTAGACTCGATCTATACCAATCACTTTGGGCCATGGACGCCGGCAGAGGCAGTCATCCTGCGGTCACCAACGAAGAGGCTTTTGCCATGGTGCGTGAGGCAGGTTATGCAGGGATCGCTATCAATCTGGCTGCGTCTGACCTGGACACCGCCTACAAAACTCTGCCACTTTTTCAGCAACACGAGCTCGGCTGCGTCATAAACGCGTTTCCGGCAAGCATGGAAGATATGCTGCCAGTGTTGCAAATGGCTCACGAATTTAACGCCGTAGCAGTCAATATCATTGCGCAGGTAATACCAAGCAGCGTTGATGAAGCTTCTCTAATGGTTCAGGACTGGATGGAAGAAGCCAAAAATGAAGGCGTCACTATTGAGTTCGAGACCCACAGGAACTCGGTAACCAACGATTTAAACTACACCACTCAACTGCTTGAGGCAGTGCCGGATATGCGGTTAAGCGTAGACCTTTCTCACTACGTAGTCGAACGTGAGTTTTCCCTTCCGCTGTCAAAAGAAGAGCAGCAAATGGTGGAAAAAATCCTTCAACGTGCCGATGCATTTCAAGGGCGTGTCGCGTCGGGCCAACAGATTCAGCTGCAACTGGAATTTCCACAGCACCAGCAGTGGGTAGTGCAATTTCTGGATTGGTGGGAAACAGGGTTTCGACTATGGCGCAAACGAGCCAGCGAAAACGACACTCTGATATTTCAAACTGAACTGGCACCACCAGAGTACGCGATGACCGGCCCTGACGGCATGGAAATGTCTGACCGATGGCAGGAATCCCTGATCATGAAAAGCTGGGTGGAGGATATCTGGACACGCCTCATAACAGAAGAAACCGAACAGGTCGTCCAAGCCCCTGACCAGATAAAAAGCAGCACCGGCAGTTGACCACCTAACCGCTTTCCAGTGACCAAAGATGATCTGATCGTTCTGTATCAGGACGCCCACCTGATTGCTGTTGCCAAACCACCCGGCATCCTTGTACACCGCAGCAAGCTGGATGTTTATGAAAACGACAACGTATTAAAGCAGTTACGTGAACAGTCCGGAAAGTTTCTTTTCCCGGTGCATCGACTCGATAAACCCACGTCCGGCGTCCTACTATTTGCTCTTGATAGTAACAGTGCGCGAATAATCTCACAGCAGTTTGAACGCACCACCACTACAAAACACTATCTGGCCGTGGTTCGAGGCTATACCGACGTACAGGGAATTATCGATTATCCAATAAGAGATAAAGACGCCAGAACCCCACAGCGAAATACCGCTGTGACATCATACAAACGACTGGCTACCATTGAACTGCCACACCGAATCGATCGTTACCCCAGCACACGCTACAGCTTGCTTGATGTGGTACCAACCACCGGTCGACGCCATCAAATAAGACTGCACATGAAACATATCAATCATCCGTTAATCGGCGACAGCAGCTATGGAAAAGCGACACACAATCGTTTTTTTCTACAGCAATACGCCTGTCGCAGATTATTGTTACACGCCCACAAACTGGCGATACTTCACCCCGATAACGGCAGGGAATTACAAATTTCTGCACGCCTTGACGATTATCCGGATCTCGACAACGGCCAGTTCCAGAACGTACTGGCCGACAGCCACTGGAGTTGGGACTAATATCGAAATTCAGGTCACAAAAAAGGGGCTGTTCAGCGCTGTTCAGCCCCTTTCCATAACTACTTTTTTCTCGATGCGTTACCGGTTGAATTTAAAGCGTCTGAAAGCGCCCAGCACACCTGCCAGTAAAAGCATCAGCAAGCCCGGATCCAGTGGACCTCGATTGCTACCCGCTAATGACAGCGAGCAACCACCATGAACCCCCGTCAGCACCGCATTGGATGGCGTTATCTCGTCTGCGTCAAGAAACGCAGCAACACCATCTGCGTCTGCATCAAGTTCGAGTTCAATCCGATCCGGTGAACCATCTCCATCGCTGTCGTCGTCAAGAAAACTGGGGATCAAATCACCATCCGGATCGCCCATCAATTCCACCGCATCCAGAATACCGTCACCGTCACTATCCAGATCAATGAAATTACCTGCACCATCCCCGTCCTGATCCGCTGATCCTTCTATGGCATCGGGTATGCCGTCGCCATCTGAATCGGTGTCGATGAAATTACCGCGGCCGTCACCATCCGGATCGGTATTTCCCTCAATGGAGTCGGCTATTCCATCACCATCGCTGTCGTCATCGCGGAAATTAGGTAGCTGATCACTATCCAGATCAGTGTTGCCTTCCAGACTATCAGACAGCCCGTCATTATCGCTATCCAGATCCTGGTAGTCAGGCGTACCGTCGTTATCAGAGTCGGTATCTGCACTTCCCGGCCGTTCAATGCTGTCAGTAATACCATCGTTATCAGTATCAGTTCCTGAGGCGGGAACGGTAGTGGTTGTACCGGGATCAAGGAAATTTGGTATGAAATTACCGTTGGTATCGTCGGTACCTTCTATTTCATCGCTTACACCATCTCCATCACTATCCAGATCCAGATAATTCGGCAGGCTATCCTGATCCGGGTTGCCGTCACCTTCTACGGTATCGGGGATGGTGTCGTTGTCGTCATCCGGATCCAGATAATCGGGAATTCCATCACCATCACTATCGTGGAAGCTACTACCATCCGCAGGATCGGAACCCTGTATCACCTCTACTGTGTCCGGCACACCATCGCCGTCACTGTCGGCATCTGTGTATTCTGTTTTATCCTGAAATGATGCAGTACCGTCAGCGTCAGGATCAAATAATACTTGCACACTCTTATCATGATTACCAATCTGCCAGTCATAATCATTATCGTCAAGATAGGCCGGCACACCGTCACAATCGCGATCATAGTAAGGAAAAACGCCTGCTTCCAGCAAGGTCTCCAGTCCATCGTTATCTGCATCTCCGTCTACATAATCCGGAACACCATCTGAATCCGAGTCAATAAAAGAATTCGCAGAAGATTCACTGCTGCCTTCTGAGATTTCTACGCTATCCGGTACCGAGTCGCCATCTGAATCGGTTTCATGATTATGATTTGAATCCTGAAAAGCTGCCGTGTTGTTGTTATCCGGGTCAAATGCTATTTGAACTCTGGCATC
This sequence comes from uncultured Granulosicoccaceae bacterium, assembly GCA_937922015.1. GTDB lineage: Bacteria > Pseudomonadota > Gammaproteobacteria > Granulosicoccales > Granulosicoccaceae. The sequence continues at coordinate 11,817 of CAKZVB010000148.1, read as the reverse complement.
GGCATTACCAACTGCCGGGTCGGAGTCGTCGTCGTCAAGATAGACGGGAACACCATCTAAATCTGAATCTAAATAGGGATTCCTGCCGTATTCGAGGAGGTCGAAAACGGAATCGCCATCAGAGTCTACATCGAGATAGTCAGGTGTACCATCACCGTCACTATCCAGAAACTCAAGAGACCGGGCCGGATCAGTACCTTCAGCAATTTCAACCTGATCAGGCACTCCGTCCAGGTCAGTATCGGTCATTGCATAACCATTAGTGGACAAACTTAACCACAAAAGGGAACCTACTATTGCTGCTCCTGTTCGTACATTGCATCGATTCACAGCGGTAGAAATCTCTACTGCAAGCGACGATTTTTTTAGAATCGTAGTTTTCATAATTAAACCTTAATTTATATTACCTGTGATATTGATTGCACAGAAAACACATCAACCAATACACCTTCCACTTCTACTTCTGCAGGCACCTGTCACTGCACCCAGAAGTAATATTAGAAACAGCAAATCAACTTTACTGTTGCCATCTATTTTATTGCCGACAACCATAGAACACCCGGCACCCAGGTTACCTACGCCTGTAACAATGAGAGCTGCGGCTTCAGGAACTTCCACTTCGTAAACATCTTCCCGACCATCTGCATTCTGATCCGGTAGTTGCAAATAGCTTTCACTTAACGCGTCTGCAAATCCATCGCCGTTCGCATCGACATCAAATGCGTCGATAATTCCATCGGAATCTGTGTCAACGGTTGCAGTGAAATTGAAGTCATATAAATCATCGATAAAATCACCATCGACATCATCACCCCTTGTAAGCTGTGAATCGACGTTGTCCGGCACACCGTTGTCATTGAGATCCAGCCAAAGATCATGGATGCCGTCATTATTCGAATCCTCGCGACCCGACTCTGCAATATCGAGTCTCTGATCACCGTCACTATCCAGATCCAGGAAGTTCGCAAAACCATCACCGTCAAGATCCAGAGTTGTCGACAATCGCCCGGCCAGCGAGTCGGTCATACCGTCACTATTTACATCCGACAGATTATCCACGGTGCCATTGCCGTCCGCATCGGCAACTGAATTCTCTCTGATATCGGCTATGCCATCCTGATCAGAATCCAGATCGCGATAATTGGCGACACCATCATTATCAAAATCATCTGGAGGAGTGATCACACCATCGCTACGCATTGCATCAGCGTTGGCATCAGGGTGTCTGTTTTCGACTACGTCGCTAATACTGTCGTTATCGCTGTCATGATCAAGGTAATCTGCAACAGCATCCTTATCAGTATCTACAGGCAAACTGACAACACCAGAATCCGTGACCGATTCAAACACATCCGCCAGACCATTTTCTCCAACCCCATATGAACTGTCCAACTGTACAATGTCTTTATTATCTAACACACTGGAGGGATGCGCCTCTTGAAGATCCGCTATGCCATCATTGTCAGAATCGTGATCCAGATAGTTTCTTACTCCATCTGCATCTCGGTCTACAAGTGTCTCTACAATATCGGGTATGGTGTCGTTGTCGCTATCAAGATCCAGATAGTTGGGAACACCATCATTGTCAAAGTCCCCGTTGCCTTCGATATCATCCGGTATAGCATCTGAATCGCTGTCAGTGGCGGCAACTACACTTACGGTAAATATTTTACTGGCAATATTTCCTGCAGTGTCAGTCACTATAGCCTGTAGATTGTTAACGCCAACGTCCAGTGGCGTTTGTACAGGACATGACCACTGCAGCGCAGACACCAATGCACTGCACACAATATCTCCACTCTCAGTCTGCACCATCACAACCGTTCCATCCGGTTGATCGCTGCTGCCACTAAGCACAGGCGCGGCATCTGATGAGGGGCCAATATTTGTCGCAGAGACTTCCGGGACAACGAGATCAATGGTTAACTCATTGGTGGTGTCGTCCGTTGCTACATTACCCGCCATATCGGTAACAACAGCTGAAACATCATAGACTCCGTTTGCAAGTGCATCGCTGGCAGGTATTGTTAAATGCCAGTTTCCATCATTTGAGACTTCAAGCTGACCATCTCCACTAGCGTAAAATATTCCAGCTACCTGCACGCTTAACAGGTAATCACCATCAACCGGGAGACTACCGTTTATTCGAGGTGTTGAGTTGCTGCTAAGCAGATGATCGACAACAGGACGGCCGGGCGCTGTGACATCAATCATTGCGGAGTCACTACCACTAGCTGACCGATTACCGGCTTCATCAGTGATTTCAGCAACGACAGACAGAGCATCACCATCAGAGATATTCGGCAGCAGAGTAGTAACGCTGCCGTTAGCGATATCCATAGGAGTCAGGATAAGCTCTGTTGTGGTAGTACCCGAATCAATTCTAAGCTTGTCATTAACCACTGCTGTGCCCGGCAACGTTATTTCCACTTGTACGTCAGACGCGTATTCCTGTTGTGAAATAAATCCGCTGTTATCGCTGTCAGTGATTATATTCACCAATGGTGCATTGCTCGCGGTGATATCCATCACAGCGGAGTCCGAGGCTGACTCGGACTGGTTGCCTGCTGAATCAGTGAGAAACGCCAGAACATCTACACTGCTACCATCAACTGGAGTATTTAGGGTTATAGCGACTTTACCGCTTTGCAGATGGTCACTATTCAGAGAAACCTCTTCTGTGTTATCAGAGTTCACAAACGTCACCTTGTCACCAACTATCGCCTGTACCGGCAGTTGAGCACTTACGTCTATGCGTCCGCTTATTTCAGCTGATCCTATAAATCCGTTGTTGTCCTGGTCTTCTTCAATAACCAATACAACCGGAGGGGTTGCCAATCCATCAATCAACTCTATCTGTGCAGCTGAAGTTGCACCACTGTCATCATCAATCTGATAGCTGACAGGTAGAAAATTGCCGGCGATATCTGCGTCAGGTAAAAACTCTACCTCACTGCCTGCAATCGTCCAGCTTCCCTGACCGGAAATATTTAGAGACTTGAGGTCTGCTGATAGCGAAGAGCCCGGGGGGAATTCACTCAGATCAACAACCCAGCGCAGGGTCGCTACGACCAGGCTGCCATCGCTGTCGATGTCATTAGCAAGCACCGGTATTGTCAGACGCTCGTAGTTTTCTATTACTGCTGAATCAGCAGTCAGAACCGGTGGGCTATTAGATGCCAAAACAGAAAGTGACAATCGGCCGATACCGCTACCACCTTTGCCATCAGTCACCAGATAACTGATCATCGGCACGCTACCATTGTAGTTCGGCGCGGGTATAAACTGATAACCACCATCACTGTTTAGTGTTAACTCGCCCTCTATAAGGCTGGCAGAATTATCTGCCGGATAGGTATCCACCCCTACTGTATAAGAATCAACAGAAAGGACATCAGAGTCAATAAGGGTATCTATATCAGTATCGTTGGCCAGCACTCCGTCAATCGCGGCAACCAACAAAGAACCATTTTCCTCGATAGTGTTACTTTCATTCGATACAACAGGCGGATCATTAATATTGGAAAAAACTGCATTATTGAACACCACCGGTTCAAATAACAAAGCTGTCTGCCGTGAGAAATCACCGTTAACACCAACGCGATAAATCAAATTCGACAGATGGTTTACGCTGAAAGAGAAAACAACCGCCGTATTACTTTCAGACGTAGGAACATAACCAGCCCCACCACCAACCAAATTAACAGTTTGGGGCGCAACAACTGAAGCTGTTACCTCTGTATTCGTCTCAACCGTATAGTCAGAAACACCAAAGAAAGTATAGAACTCGGTTGTCGAATCGACATCAATTGCGCTGAATACACCACTAATTGACCTGGCGTTTGAGGTACCGCTGTCTACAAAGGTGATGTCAAACTCGACATAGGATCCAACGACATCGCCATCTATTTCCGGTTGCAGCGCACGCTCCACACCATCAGACTGATCCAGCTCCTGTAACGTCGCCATATTGAGTTCGGCGATCTCGACAAGTGCATCGATACCAGGGGACACTGATGTGTATCGGTATACCGCCCCCTGCTGCAGTGCAGCACCTGAAATTAGAACCGGTGGACCGGTAAAGTCGAATGACGATTGCGCAGAACACACACCTGCTGCAAGCCAGAAACAAAAAACATAGAGCGTCTTGCACACTCTTCCGGAAACGGATCGGAGATACATGGTTAAAATCACCGGATGCGACATCTTTTCACAGAGCCTAAAAAACGAGACAGGGGCACCATCAACTGATGCCCCACTGTTTTACTGAGTGCGAAATTCAACACGCCTGTTAAGCTGTCGGCCATCTCTGGTCGAGTTATCTGCTATCGGGCGGGATTCACCATAGGCTCTTGCCCGAAGACGATTAATATCTATCCCTTGTGAGATCAGATATCGCACAACCGACAGAGCTCGAAGACGAGATAATTCAAGGTTTTCTTCCTCAACGCCCTGGCTGTCAGTATGAGCCTCTACCGATAGCTGCACATCAGGAAAAGCTTCAAGCGTTCCAACCACGTCATCAAGCGCTGTTCGGGCAACTTCTGTCAAAGTGTCAGAACCAGATAGAAAGTTCACACCTTCGATTACACCGTTAAACGTCTCACAGCCACTGCTATTGACCGGTGTTCCGCCTAGAGTATCCGGGCAGTTATCGAAGTCATCTTCTACACCGTCACCGTCTGAATCATTTACGTTCGTCATCGATTCCGAAGTGTTTTCGTCTGGAACAAGCGGTGGTAGTTCAGCTGGTGGTGGCGGAGGTGGAAGTGTCGCTAACGGAGCAGGTGAAGGTAACACCGGAAGTTCCGGATCTGCAGGAGACGGTGCCGGGGCACCGCCACCGAATCGGTACAGCAAAGAGACGCCGGCATACTCGGCATCTGTGTCATAACGAATGTACTCGGCTCGCGCACCTAATCCGTTTTCAAAGGCATACTCCAGCCCCAGTCCTGCCAACATTTGAACATCATTTGCACGACTGTACACTACGTTGCCTGTTGACTCGTTTTCCATCCCGCCAAAACCAACACGTCCGTAAAACGACAAGCCAGCCCTTAAATCAAGACCATCGTAATCGAGGTATTCATCATCGGCAAAACCATTCCATAGATAATAAAGACCGCTTAAGGACGTTTCCATATAAGCAATTTCAGAGATTGCTGCAGCCGTATCCACAAGTTGAGTGCGTCCAAGATCGGCGTACTGAAGTTCAAAACTCAACCGTCTGGAGAAATCGACACCAAGAGCCACCGTACCGCCGGTATCAGTATCTTCCTGAATAGTAAATCCGGTACCTTCAGTTCTTGGAGTGAGTGCTGATGAACCGGTGCCCAGTGCGATGTAGTACTTCTTCTGGAAACTGGAATCCCAGCCACCTGATTGAGCTACAGCGTTTCCCGCTAGAAAGACCGCTCCTGAAACTAGCAATAAGGTGCGAGTGTTTTTCGTTTTCATTGTTGTTGATACGTCCCGATGTTGTTTTTTAATTTTACGCAAGTACAGTTGCCGGGTAGTGATGACGAGGGTACCCGCCGGGCAGGTGTTTGTAGTCATCCATTCCACGAATACTGTCGTCTTGCGGGTTCCGGTCCAATCCGTCTAATACACTGGCGGCAGATATAGCAAACGCGCGGTTAAGCACATCCCGGACCCTTTTTTTCATTCATACGCAAAGGAGTATAGACGGGTGTCAGAGAATCGCTTTGATCTCAACAAATCGATTAATAATTGGCATGGGGTGTGGAAATTCAGGACCTGTAAAGGCATCCAGGCAAAATTCACCTGCTGATGCAAATATTACAGCCCGCAAAACGGTGATAGACTCCTCTGCCGGGACCGACGCAACAACTACTACCGACGCAATTGATTCACTGGCTCAACCATATCACCCGACTGTTCGGCAAAGACGACCCTTTTGTGCTGGCCACAATGTGGACAATCGATGGCTCATCCCCTGAAATCCCCGGTACTCGTCTGCTGATCACTGCAGATGAGCACTTTGGGCATTTTCACTCCAGCCATCGCCAGCATTTAATTATCCGGCAGTCCAGACAAATGCTTGCTGGCACCACCATGTGGCAGGAAAAGGAATACCCGCTCGGCGATGTTGCCGGACGTGCAAATGGTCACTGCACGGTGACTTTTGATTTGTTCACCGCGCACCAGCCGCCGGGCTGGCTAAAACAACTACGCAAAGCCATACGTGACGGCACCCCGGCAATTCTCGCCAATCACATCCAAGTCACTGGCCGACAACCTGCTTCCAGCTATGAGGTCATAGAAAACTCCTCTGATACTACCGGGGTAAGTAGTCACATTGATGCGTTGTTCAGGGAAAACAATGGCCAGCAGGTTATTGTTCAAGCTAAAAACAACGGCGCTAAATCCTTTTTGCAGCTGATACGAGAATCCGATCTGCCGATTGCGGTGATAGGTAACAGCCCGGTCGCACGCTCGCTGATCGACCAGTTATTGCTGCTACCGGTGCAAATTTACTGGATTTCAGACCAGCCATCGCCAGACCATCGTCACCTGCAGAAGCTTTCACTATTCGAATTAAGTGACAACGTATTCAATCAATTGCCTGCACAAACCAGAGTGGCAATTGCCACAAGCGATCATGAAACGGATATTCGCTGCTGTCACTTAGCGCTGAGCAACGATAATCTCAGCTACGTTGGCTGTCTGGGTTCGCTAAAAAAAGCAAAAATTGTCAGATCAGAACTGAGCACGATGGGAATTTGCCAGTCACGATTGTCAGGTTTGACTATGCCAATAGGTCTGGACTCGATACCGGGCAAACAACCGGCCATTATTGCTGCGAGTATTGTGGCTCAACTGTTATCAAGCTTCTCTGACCAGACCAACGGCGAGACTACTTATTGAGCCTGATCGAAATATTCAAGCGCTCGAGTTATTCCCTGCAGAGAAAACGACAAGCTGGCCGCTTTCTGATCTGACCCGGTCCATTTAAAATCCAGCAATTGACCGCGACGCATTTGACCAAGCAACCGTCGAGCACCTGATCCCTCAGCCACTACAAAACCACGATTCACCTCTACTTGTGTCGCTGCTTTATTGAGCGCACTAATCTCGGAATCGTCGACAATTATCTGAACTAATCCATCAATTACATGGTTTTCAGTGGTGGGCACAAGCCGGACACGCCACCTGCCATTTGAGGATCGGTCCACTGAAACAATCCAGGCATCTTCAGTTGAGTAAAATGCCTGCGCCTGTGCCTGGCAAACCGTCAATTTGTCTATTGCACATGCGGACCTCCAATTGCTGAAGTATCCGTATAAAAAACCTGCATCACCCAGGTCATCTATCGTGACAGCATTGCCGCTGGCTGTCTCTGCCGGTGCATCATCAATAAATTCCTCGTCGCCATCTGCCAGTGTCATTTCATCCGTGGCCACCTGAACGCCGGCTTCCTGCAGCGGCCCGCAGTCATGATCAAGGATAGGGCGCATAAGGCTTATCTCGCTGACATCAACACTACCAACAAAATCTGAACCCGGCCCGCTGGACACCGCACCTGCTGCACGCCCTCGCAGTTCAATGTACACCATTTCAAGATTTTCACTGGTGATGTCGTCGTATCGTCGCATCAGTGCTTCTATAACATCGTCACTGCCAGTCACCCACCAATCCTGTCGACGCTCACACGATTGAAAGTTACCACCAGAGGCGGTTTGCACAAAGTAACCGCGAAATGACTCACCTGCGATATCGCTGGCGCGTTTTTCCACCAGAAGTCGACGCAACAGCAATGTTCGATCGCGATTCAATGCAATGACACACGCCTGATAATACGGGGACAATCGATCAGCGCCGGCCAGGCTTGCCTGCCACTGGCAACGTTGATCACGATACTGCCGATACAGGCTGGGCATCAACGCAAAGCCTTGCGCCTGTTGTTCGGGGCCGGGGATGGCAGGAACCTCCGCCGGCGCTGATACATTCGAGGAATTTTCCTCATCTACATTGATGACAAATGCATCATTCGCCGCAACGTCAGCATCAAGCGTCTGACCGCTGACAATTGCGATGACTCCCTCGTCTGGCTGCGGCAGAGAATCGACTAACGCCAGTTCGGTTTTTTCGGGATCTTTGACAGAATCCGCTTGCGGATCGGCAGCCTGCACCGTGTTTTCAGTTTCAAGTGCCTGCACCGCCACCAAAAGCGCAGTGCGCCATTTCTCCTCAATACCATCTAAGGCTGTCTCCGACTGCTCGAGAAGAAGTTTCAAACATTCCACAAAACCGGTGTGATCTAACGATTGCTGCCGGCATTCGGCTATTGGCCCGGCCGGATCTGCGCTGCTACCGGAAGGTAGAATGACACCTATACTGAGTAGCGTAACCAGTATTGCTGCTTTCAAAGAATTGAGGCCGTGTGCTCGCATTAAGTAAATATCTGCCTGAAAGAGTCAAAAGTCTGGCGAGCAGTGTAATTGAAAAATTCAACGCATGAACTAACCAGTAATAAAAGAATACTTTCGTTGTGGTCAGGATTGTCGATCACCACTTTTGCTAGTCTCATGGAGGTTTGTAATGGTTAGTCTACAATTGAAATAACAAAAAGAACTATCTAACCAAAAAAAAACCAGAGTTAAGCTGCCAGCACATCTCGTGTGAGGCGCATCGATACCGCGATCGACGCAAGGTTAGCTGCCAACTTATAAGAATAAAGAGACATGTAATGCAATCTAACCGAACCACACCGTCGCGCGCGGCAGGCGTTGGCACTACGCTATCGCTGCTGCTACTGGGTATATTACTTACCCTTGCAGCATTGTATCTTTGCCTGACACAACTGCGCCCCTCGATAGAAGCAGATTTAACAGACAGAGTCTCCGATTCACTCAGCAGCGCAGGGATAAGCGGCAGCGGCATTTCTGTTGAAGGCCAGGACGTTACACTGACCGGCAGTGTCGCCGACTCTGCCACCAGAGACAAAGCCGAAAAATCCGCTGCTGAAACCTATGGAATCGCACGTGTCTTCAACCAGCTTGTGGTTGACTCCAACGCCTCCACGGAAAAGCCGGAACCAACGGAAACCGAGGCAGCGCTGAGCAAAACAGACCAGCCATCACCACAAACAACACTCGCGGCGAACAACGATACCGGCACCCCGGTCGCCGACAAGCCTGCTCTGGTTCTGGAGTCCGATCCAGCGAACTCCGGTTCCGCCGAAGCAGAAGAGGCTTTGTCGCCGTCGACACTGGATATCAGTGTGGTTGAGGGTCAGGTGAGCGTACAAGGCATCGTTCCCGACATTGAGTCCATTGAACGCATCCACGACGCCCTTGCAGGCAAATTTGGCCGGGCCAATATCGAAGAAGATATGTCCACCTACGTCGGCTCTGCAACACCCACATGGCTGGATGGCGCTATTGCCCTTATCGATCAAATGGACGACATTGAAAATCCAGGACTGAAAATAACGCAAAACAACGCCATTATTACCGGACTTGTCTCATCAGAAACTCTTGGCAACACTAAAAAAGCTCAGGCGGAAAAATTGCTGGGACGCTATCTGGAGGTATCAACCGAGTTGGGGTTAATAAAAAGCAGCAGCAAATTACCCGCCCCGGATCTTAAACCTAACCGCACGATAAACAAACGCCCGGCATCGTTAAAAATAAACTCGTTTAACGACGGTATTACACTCACCGGGACTGTCAGTTCAAAACGAGAAGCAGATACGATTCGCAGCAGACTTAATAGCATCTTCGACACCGGTATAAGCGATCAACTCACTATAGATGACTCAGTAGCAAAGTCTGACTGGCTCAATGAGGCGCTGACCATCACCGACAATGTTCGATCTATTAACGATTTTACCGTCAGCATCAACAGCGGACAACTCATGCTCAGCGGCAATGTCAATGACCGACTGCTTGGTCGCACCGTCGCCAATGCGGCTGCCGATATCACCGGCAAAAAACTCAATGTAGTCAATAATTTTACAGTCAGGGATTCCCAGCCACTGGCCCTTAGTGGCGAAGAACTCCTTGCACAGGAACTTCAAAAAGAGCTTGCCAGTTTGAACACTAAAGCTATTGTGTTCACCAGTGGCCAAACCACCCTTACAGCAGAAGCGACACAAGTACTTGATCAGGTTGCGCGGACGATTAACAGCTACAAAGGTCAGGTTATTGAAATAGCTGGCCATACCGATAGCACCGGTGACACGCTGACTAACCTTGAGCTCAGTAAAAAACGAGCTATTGCTGTGCGAGATTATCTAATAACAAAACAAGTGCCTTCCAGTCGACTACGACCGATTGGTTATGGCGAAACAAAACCTGTAGCGGACAACGAGACTCGAGAAGGTCAGACCGCCAACAGACGCATAGAATTTAATCTGGAGTCCCGTTAATGTCCTCTCTATCATCATTGAGCCCGTCTGTGATGTATCTGATCACAAAGATGCTGATTTTCCTGGTGCTCGCAGGTCTTATTGGTCTGCTTATCGGTTGGGCAATTGGTAAACTGGGTCATCAGCGGCGTTCGAGAAACATCGAAAATGATTGGCGAAACACACTGGCCGACACCGAGGAAGATCACGCACGGGTTGTTGGACGGTTTAAGAAATCTAATCAGGCACTGGATGACGAAAACAACAATTTGCGCACAAAAATCGCTGCCCTTAACACCAAAATCGATGCAAACCGAGAGGACGTAGAACGCGCTCGACTACAGCAAAGAGAGTTAAACACACAACTGGAAAGCGGCCAGTCAGAGGTACAGGACTTTCAGCGACAATTGAACGAAGAAAGGGCCAAGAACCACAAATTGCAGAACCTCACCAAAGCGCTGAAGTCGTCCTCAGACGAAAAGGACCGCAGGTTGCAACAACTGACCGCTGAGTTGCACCACAACAAAGAGCAATTACAAACGCTTGGATCCGTTGAAAACAACGATGGTTATGTGGCGTTGCAAAGGGAAGTAGGTGAACTTCGATCCGCCAACAAAGAGAACGCCGAACTACGCCAGCGGATAGCTACTGAAGCACGCGAACGTGAAGACGCTCTTTCAGAACTTTATCGCCTGAGACAGCAGAACGAGACACTTGAAAGAGAACGTGAAGACTACCGACAGTGGTCTTTAAGACTGGAACAGGATCAAGCGGGTTTTGACGATCGAGTGCAATCGGCTGTCGCTGACGCCCTTCGCAACGAAGGCAGCGGCGCAAACGATCTCGAACTGGAAGTCGCCAGACTACGCCCGATGGTGAATTCTCTAAACGCAGAAGTAGAACGCCTGCACGAAGAAAACAGACACCTGCAAATAACCCAACAAGATCATCACAGATCATCTGCCACCCCTGGCAGCAGCTCAGGACAGATTCAGGAGTTGCAAACAGCGCTGAACGAGGTGGGCTTTGAGCGCGATCAACTGCGCACGCGACTGGCTGATCAGGAACGCCAAACCGCATCGCTTAATGCGCAACTGTCTGGCAATCACTATCCATCTGACATCTCAGATTTGCGCCGTCAGTTGGCGCAGGTATCAGCAGAGAAAGGAATATTAGCTGCAACCATCGATGAAATGCAGCAACGTCTTAGATAATACAAATGTCCGAGCCTTTCACGCGAAAGGCTCGTCGACGCATTCGAAAACACGCTGTTCAACCTCCCCTTTTCTGCCCCGGATCAACACCCTCCCCGCGCTGCATCGGATACAGTTGATATCCAACCAACGGTATCAAAAGCTTGCGCAAGCTGATTATCTGTCGTGAGATTTTGCCTGCTAACTACATGTGTCCGGCGATTGATTGCGCGCATGAGTGGTCCGTAGTAG
>CAKZVB010000147.1 GCA_937922015.1 uncultured Granulosicoccaceae bacterium | reverse complement strand
CGCTTTCAGTTATGAAGCGCACATTCCGCCAACAGGCAGGCATCCTGCGGACGAGGGCAGATAACCCAACGAATCCAGTGTGTTTTTCCGGTTATGATAAAGTGCACGACAAGTCAGCACCGCAGATTCAAATACCTGACTTTACGACGGTACACACCATAAATATACGGGGAAAATATTCTTATGAACCATACTTCGACAGAACTCATACCCGAAAGAACCGTTGACAGTGACTATAAAAATAACAGCAGATTCACCGGCACAGTTATTTTTCTCCTTTTTTTGCTTCTGCCAGTAGCCGGTATGCCCGCAACAACAAACGATAGCGCTCCGCTCGATTTCGAGTTTATAAAAACACCGCCGGGTAAACTCGTCTATATCGGCACCCATAGACTACATGTGACCTGTCAGGGTGACGGAGATATCACCATACTATTTGAAGCAGGTCTTGGTGGCTCTTCAATGGAATGGCAATCTGTTCAAAACAAACTTCCAACAAACATCAGGTCGTGTGCCTACGACCGGGCCGGCTATGCGTGGAGTGACCAATCGCCCTATCCGTCCCGAAACGCAAGCCGACTCGCAAGCGAGGCAAACCTGCTACTTGATGAACTGGATACACAAGGTCCACTGGTATTGGTCGGCCATTCCTTTGGCGGATTCATTGTAAGACTACTTGCCGACCTTCGTGCCGAACACGTCATTGGCATGATACTGGTCGACGCTTCCCACGAGAATCAGATCAGGCAGTACGAACAACTTGGCGGCGCTTCACCAATGCCAAAAAGCAATAAGTCGTTTGTGATAAAAAATACAGGCATACCGGACAACCTGCCCGAAGAAATACGCAGAAAGATTGAAGCACTGAGCCGCATGAGAAAAACGTATAATGCAACGTATGCAGAGATGGCGGATTTCAGAAGATCGGCTCGTCAGGTAAGTGAGCAAAGACACAACGTCGACTTCCCGGTAGTGGTGATGCAGCGCGGAATAAACCCTGCCTCTGAAAATGATCCACTCGGTGACAAAAAAGCCGAGATATGGACGAATCTCCAAAACGATCTCGCAGCAATCAGCCCGGACAGTAAATTAATGACGGCGACAAACAGTGGTCATCATGTCCATATAGATGAACCTGATTTATTGGTTGATGCAATTAAGTTTATTACCGACAAACACGGAAAACGAAAAGAGAAATAAATCAAAAGCTCATGACCAATGATTTCTGCGGTCATTAAGACTCAGCCCACTCTTTCCACACTAATAACATTCCTCAATCCCCGCAACTTATCCATAGCTGTAACCAGCTGTTCGATACTGTTAACACTAACTGTCAATCGCATGGTCGCGGTTTGTTCAATTTCATCTGTCTTGGTATTCATCTCGGTCACATTAACCCCTTCATTGGCGGCCACAACCGTGAGATCCCGCAACAGACCATGGCGATCATAGGCGACCACCTGAAGTTTAACCGCATAATCCCCATGCGTTTCAGCCCCCCAGTCGACCTCTATAAGACGTGCCTGCTCATGAGTGCGAAGGTTCAACATATTGGGACAATCACTTCGGTGTACAGAAACCCCCTTACCGCGAGTAATAAAACCAACGATGGTGTCGTACGGCACCGGGCTACAGCAATTGGCCATTTGAGTTAATAAACTCCCAACACCACTGACTCGTATGTCGTCGGTTTTCTTTTCACGATTCTGAAAACGCGGCAGGTGCTCTGCGATGCGCTGATCCGGTGAATGCAGGGCATTAATAGCGGCCAGCAGCTTATTATGGCCAATATCATTCCGGCCGACGGCTATATAAAATGCATCACCTTTTTCCATGCCACACTTCTCTGCCAGCAGGCTATGCGATAACTCACGTGCATTCATGCGTTTTAACTCACGCTCTACTATCTGTCTGCCGTCTTCCAGGTGCGTTTCCTGATCCCGAACGTTAAACCACGCCCGGACTTTCCCGCGTGCACGACTGGTATGTAAAAAGCCATGGCTTTTATTCATCCAGTCGCGACTCGGGTTACTGATTTTACCGGTGAGAACTTCAACCTGATCACCATTGCGAAGCTTATGTACCAGCTGAACAATGCGCCCGTTTACTTTAGCTCCCCGGCAACGATGCCCTATTTCAGTGTGAACATGATAGGCAAAATCAAGCGGTGTTGCCTGTGAAGGCAGATCTACAATCGCACCTTTGGGAGTAAACACATATACACGATCAGAGAATACTTCGGTGTCAAAAACATCAAGAAGTTGCTCTTCATCTTCGCCGTGAGTCTCGAGAATACTGCGCAGTGAGTTAATACTTCGCTGCAGCCGGGTATCCTCACCACCACCTTCTTTGTAACGCCAGTGTGCGGCAACGCCGAGCTCGGCGTCGGAGTTCATGTCGCGGCTGCGAATCTGCACTTCAAGCGCCTTGCCCGCCGGGCCGATTACCGCTGTATGTAATGATTGATAGCCATTCTCTTTTGGATTGGCTATGTAGTCGTCGAACTCACGGGGTAAATGTTGCCAGCCGCTGTGCACCACTCCCAAAGTTGCATAACACTGCTGCAAATTATCTACCAGCACCCTGACCGCACGGACATCATAAAGATCCGCTACTTCAATACGTTTGCGCTGAATTTTTTTCCAGATGGAAAATAAATGCTTGGGGCGTCCCTTTACTTCAAAGTTCTCTATTCCCGCTGCCTGCAACTTATCAGAAAGCACTTCTACAAAACTACTGATATAGCGCTCTCTGTCTTCACGCCGCTCTTCAAGAGATTTGGCAATCCGCTTGTAGGCCTCGGGCTCTAATAATCGAAAGGAAAGATCTTCGAGTTGCCACTTTAATTGCGCCACCCCCATTCTGTTTGCAAGTGGTGCATAGATGTCCATCGTTTCCTGAGCAATTGACACAGCGTTAGGGTCATTGACTCTGAGCATCAGTTGCAAACGCTGCACGCGAAACGCCAGCTTAATGAGTAACGCACGGACATCTTCGATCATCACCAGCACCAATTGGCGAACACGTTCTGCCTGCAATTTACCTTCATCATCGCGAGACGAGATAGGCCCGCTCTCACTGGAAAAACTGTTTAACCAGCGGACACTTTCAATTAGACGCTGTTGTTGTTCGCTATAATTTTTCGCCAGCGTTTCCTTGGGAATCGCATTTTTAGCAGCGTGACAACCCAACAGTGTTGCAACAATACAGTGGCTGTCTGCCCCTAACTCTTTTAACTGCGCAGCAACATGAAATGGATTGGGGACAATTAAACTTTCATCGTGTAATTCCCACACTTGTTTAACAGCATTTTCAATGCGCTGTAGCTGTGCAGGGCTGCAATCTTCACCGAGATAGGCCAGGGTGGAATCTATATTTTCGAGCCGACCGATATCAGGCTCATAGGAATGCCGCATGATCTTATGAAGCTACAATGGTTCAGTGACAGAAATTATACCCTATAATTACTGCCGAATAATGATCAAAACTGACACAGTGCATATTTACACCGCGCTACGCGTTAGTTCAACAACACAGCCAGCGTCGACAAAAACCTGCAATCGCATGCCCGCGCTTGCCGGAATTGAGTACCAGGGAAGATCGCTGGCCAAACATCAAAACAGTTCTGCTTTAAAATTTACACCTGACTGCGAATCACTGCCAACGGTGACTGCCGCAGGACAGGCCGACTGGCCACACTACCGGCTATCCAGATGGCAACAACCCCCACCACAACACCAATCACCCACAACACCCAATTGAAGTGATATTCAAGATTCATAACCAGCTCAACTATTGCCCATGCCAACACTGCTGCAATCGTTGACGCCATTAACCCGGCCAACAAGCCAATAAAGACAAATTCCCGCGACATGCTGGCCGCCAGATATTTGCGTGAAGCACCGAGCGTGCGCAATATTGCCGCTTCGTGGAAGCGCTCACGACGACTGGCCAGCACTGCCGCCACCAATACAAGTACCCCCGCGGCCAGTGTAAACAGAAAGACATATTGTACGGCCAGTGCAGCGCGATCGAGTATCCCTGTGACCCGTTCGATCATAGTGCCTACCTCAAGCACCGTAACACTCGGGAATTTTCTGACCACATCTCTGACAAATTCTGCCTGACCGTCCTCCACATACACACTGGTGACAAAGCTGGCCGGTTTGTCTTTCAACAACGCTGGCGTGCCAACCACAAAGAAGTTCACCGCGAAGGATTCCCACTCGACTTCCCTTAGATTACTGACGACTCCGGAAACTTTTTTATCCACTATTTTAAAGTGCAGGGTATCACCCAGTGCTATACCTGTTTCTTCGGCAAATTCTTCTTCCACAGAGAAAGAAAACTGATCGGTATCAGCAGCCCACCAGTCACCGGCAATCACCGTGTTAGTTTCGCGAGGCTTTCCCTGATAGGACAAATTAAAATCACGCTCTGACATTCTTCTGGCGCGCTCGTCTTTAAATCCACCTTCTCCGATACGTCGGTCATTAATCGCTTCCAGTCGACCACGAATCATCGGGTATAGTTGCTGACCGGTGATATTGCGTGACTGCAAAAAGGACTCTACCGCGTCCACTTCCTGAGGCTGAATGTTAACCATGAAAAAATTCGGCGCATCATCGGGGATTTGCTTTTGCCAGGCATTTAATACATCGGTTCTAATGATGGCCAGTAACAACAGTGCCAGCAAACCAACGCTAAAAGCTGATATTTGCAGGCTGACACTATTGGGGCGGCGTCTCAAGCCCTCCAGAGCCCGACGCCAGAACGGAGACTTAACCCGCCCTGCAGTCGAGATAAGCGCGCGGGATATCAACCATAACAAACCCAATACCACTAACAACCCTGCTACCAGTAAGCTACCAAGTGCTGCATCCCGGGTCAGCCAGCTGAGCAGTATCAGCATAGCAGCGACGCCGGCACCAACCACCACCCAGCTCGACGGGCGCGCTTTAGGCAGATCGCGACGCAGTACACCGACCACCGGAGCGCTAACCGCTTTAGAGACGGCTGGCAGACAAAACCCTGCCAGTGCCAGCACAGCGCAGCTTACTCCACCGACCAACGGCAACAATGATGGCGCTGGCAATGCTGTGGCAAACCACTGCGCTAGCAAGGACGATAAAACAAACTGCGCCAGATAGCCCAGCAAGCTGCCCAGCAACGCCGCCATGGCCGCAATCAACGCCAACCGCATTAGCACTATTCGCACAACCGATGAGGATTTTGCACCGAAGGCCCGCAGCAAGGCGCTGGTGTCCATATCCCGTTCGGCGATTTGCCGTGCGCTCAACGCCACGGCAGCGCCCGACAGCAACACGGCAACAGCAGCCGCCAAACCAAGAAAGCGCCGCACATTAACTAACGCAGACTGCACAGCAGGTCGACTTTGTTCTACTGTCTCGAAACGCAGACTTGCATCATCGCCATCGTTTATCCATTCTCCAAACCCATCGACACCTGCCTCACTGCCCGCCACCAGCAGCTTATATCTGGCACGACTTCCCTCGCCCAGCAAACCACTGGCTGCAAGATCATCAGCTGACATGATCAATCGTGGTGCCATCTGAAAAACGTCACCTGCACGATCCGGTTCAAAGGAAATGAAAGCGGCAACTAGAAATTCGAGTTCACCCAGTGAAATTTTATCACCTACCTCGCTTGATAAGCTGCCCGCCAGACGTGGATCAAGCCACACCTCACCGGCAGATGGCACACCGGTGGCGGCAGATTCTTCGCCATACAATTTATCGTGAAGCAAAACCTGGCCACGCAGGGGATAACCACTGCCCACGGCCTTTACTGAAACCAGCGCCGTGTCGCCATCTGCGTTCAGTATGACACTGGGAAATTCAATGACATCAGTAACCGTGAGGCCGGCTTCATCCGCCTGTTTTCGCACGACATCACCAATCGTTTGCGGCGACGCCACGGTTGCATCAGCGGCCAGTAATGTCGCGGCCTGCGCAGCCATTGCTCTTTCGACACGGTTGGCAAAAAAACCGACCGAAGTTACTGCCGCAACCGAAAGTACCAGAGCAAAAATCAGCACCAGGTATTCGGGTAGCCGGAATTCCCGACGCAACTGGCGCACAGCTAGACCGAACTCGGTAGAGCGGGATAATTGGGTGTTTTTAGCACCTGCACCCTGATCGATAGACGTGCTCACTGCAAGCGGCCTTCCGTCACGGTCAGCACGCGGTCACAGCGGCTGGCCAGACGCTGGTCATGAGTCACAAGGACCAGTGCACTATTTTGCTCAGCGCGCATCGTAAACATCAGATCAACAATCGAATCACCGGTAGCACGATCAAGGTTACCAGTGGGTTCATCGGCAAACAGAACTTTAGGTGCTATGACAAACGCCCTGGCAAGCGCAACCCGCTGTTGTTCACCACCGGATAACTGCGAAGGCAGATGTTGCTGACGCGAGGCAAGGCCAACCAGTTGCAGCTGACTTTCGGCAAGTGCGCGGGCATCTCCAACCGACGCCAACTCAAGCGGCAACATGACATTTTCCAGGGCGGTTAATCCAGGTAGCAGTTGAAAGGACTGAAACACAAAACCGACTTGTCCGGCCCTTACCGCTGCGCGGCCGTCTTCATCAAGCTGGTGCATTGGCTGACCCAGCAGATTTATCTCACCGCTGCTGGCAGAATCAAGCCCGGCCAGCAGCGCCAGCAAGGTCGACTTACCAGAACCTGAGGGACCAACTACGGCTATTACCTCGCCGCTGTCTAATGACAAGCTTACCTCTTGTAATATTTTCAGTGTGCCTTCGGCTGTGACAACCTGCTTACTCAGGTTTATGGCTTGTATAATGGTCATTCAGCATCCGTGGCAAGTGAATAATCCCAGGCTATTCCCGAAACCTGATATTCACCCGCTACTTTCAAATAAGGGGTCGGAATACACAAACAGAATAGCAGCCGGCACAGTACTGCGCCCGGGTTACGCAAGGATTCCAGGTTCGTGTACATTGTATATTCAGCGCCGGCGCTCTATGGTTAATCATCGGGGATAGTTAGTGCCTGTTAATCGCAGCGCAAACGTTAAGAATATGAAGGTAAAGATGAAAATAACAAGTGTGGATCGGTTGATTACAGCGAACACCAGACCAGCGAAACGTAACTTTAAAGCTGTAGTGTGTTTTTTACTGTGTCTGTTCGGGCCAACCGCTGCGTCAGCACAATCGGACGCCAGGCACGTACTTATTATAGGTGATAGCCTGAGCGCCGCCTACGGTATACCGGTAGCAGATGGCTGGGCCGCAAAACTGCAGCACAAGCTGGACGGTACCAGACATGAACTGGAAGTAATCAACGCCAGTGTGTCCGGTGACACCAGCGCCAATGGCTTGACAAAGCTACCTGCACTACTTGAAGAATATGATCCCGCCTATGTCATTCTGGAACTTGGCGGCAATGACGGGCTGCGAGGTTTATCGGTAAAAAAACTCAAGCAAAACCTGAAAGAGATGACACAACTGGCGCAGCAGAAAGACGCAACCGTCATCATTCTGGGAATGATGATACCGAGCAACTACGGTGCAGCTTATACCAGACTTTTCACTCGCACCTTTGTCGATGTCGCCGAAGAAACAGACGCTCTCATCGTGCCTTTCTTTCTCAAAGGACTGGAAACCGGTTTGGAGTGGTTTCAAAGTGACGGCATTCATCCCAATGCAAAAGCCCAGGAAATTATGTTTGAGAATGTGTGGGAGGTTTTTGAGCCCTCGCTGGAAGCGTTAACTACTCAATAGCTCTAATGGGATTTATCGCAATGTGCTCTAACGCAAATGATGATTGGAATTAGTATGCCCGCAACATTTATAAAAAACGGCGCCCACCAATTAGCAATTAATACACGACGCAAAAATTCAAAGGCGCACATCGTATTCTGCGGTGGATTTAAATCGAGTATGGAAGGCAGTAAAGCAATTGCGCTTGAGCAGTTTTGTGAACAAAAAAATGTCTCATACACCCGCTTCGACTATTCCGGTCACGGAAGCTCTGACGGCGATTTCGCTGATGGCAACATTGACTCATGGCTGAGCGACACACTCTGTGTTATCGACTCGCTGGAGGGCGTACAACAACTGATTCTTGTCGGGTCCAGTATGGGTGCCTGGATTGCAACCCTTGCCGCCACCAAAAGACCCCGTTCACTTGCCGCACTGGTCACTCTCGCTGCGGCACCCGATTTTACCGAGCGACTGCTTTTACCTGCATTGAACCAATCGCAACTGGATACGCTACGTCAACACCAGCCGGTGTTGCTCCCATCAGACTATGACGATGGCAGCCCCTACCACATTACTTCTCAATTAATCGAGAACAGTCGACAACACTGCGTGCTGGATACCGTTATCGAAATTGACGTACCGGTTAGGATGCTGCACGGCACACAGGATTTAGATGTTCCGTACCAGCTTTCCATTGATCTGATGAACTCCATTAAATCAACAGACGTTCAGCTGAATTTAATAAAGAATGGCGATCACCGCCTGTCTGCGGATGAACATCTGTCGATACTTGAACAGACAATGATGCAAATTTTAGCAAACCACTAACCCGGACATACGGCACAAACAATATTCGCTACCGTGGAATATCAGGCGCCAGTGCCAGCAGTTCATTGAGATTCTCAATATTGATGTCTGCCTGTGCAGCATTGTCAGGATAAACGAGAGTTCCCCGATTTATCCACGCCGTTTTATAACCGGCACTACGAGCGCCTTCTATGTCAGTAACGGCGTTGTCACCAACATGCAAAATACGCTCAGGTGCTACACCTAGTTCTTCGCTGGCGAGCCGGAACATCTCCGGTGCCGGCTTGGCAGGTAAATCGAGGGTGGCGTACAGCGCACTGTCGAATAGATGACTAACCCCTATCCGGTCCAAATCAGCGTTACCGTTAGTCAGCGAGCCAAGACGATAATGAAAGGACAATTGCTGCAACGCGTCCATCACTTCAGGATAGAATTCAACCTGCTGACGTGCGGCCAGAAAAACTTCAAATGCCTGCCCGGCCAGTGCCGGATCGTAACCGTATTGGCTTAACAGAGCACGGGTAGCTCGCAGCCGCCATTCACTGACATCATTCATCAGCTCAGGCGACGCCGATAACAACTCTCGTCGCATCTCACGCAACTGATCCCGGGTATTTTCCGCACAAATGTCCGGACAGTTCTCCAACAACCAGTCATAGTAAATCTGTTCGGCGTGACTGATCACCGGATCACATGCCCACAGGGTATCGTCCAGATCGAAGGTAATTGCGGCAATACCCATTTGCATCAGATTCATTGTTGTTTTTCCATGAAGCCAGCTGACCACTTGAGATACACTGATTTTACCTGTACCCGGAGTTTATTACGGTGACTATTTTCTCGAGTTTTGTGCTCGTACTATTGGTGTTTGCGATATTTTGTATAGCGACATCCGTCAGGATTGTCAGACAAGGCCAGGAACATACGCTGGAGCGCTTTGGTAAGTACACCAAAACAATGGCACCCGGCCTGCATTTGATTGTGCCGTTTTTTGACCGCGTCGGCTACAAAATGAATATGATGGAGCAGGTTCAGGAAGTTCCATCACAAGATGTCATTACCAAGGATAACGCCGTTGTTCAGGTAGACGGCATTGTCTATTACCAGATACTCGATGCTGCAAAAGCAGCTTACGAGGTCAATAAGCTGGAAAAATCCATTATCAATCTGGTAATGACTAATATCAGAACCGTGATGGGCTC
>CAKZVB010000146.1 GCA_937922015.1 uncultured Granulosicoccaceae bacterium | reverse complement strand
GCATTTTGTGGCGATGCTGGCTCACCAGTTTTCCATTCCCATCTACTACGATATTCTGCAAACGCTCAGTTCCGCACTGGTGGCGATTTTAGTTGTGGGTATCGCCTTGTTATTGTTGCATTTCACCAGTCGTACGTCGTTGGTTCTCACCGTAGCGGGGTGTATTCTGGGGGTGGGGGTGTTGCTGATGCACTATATCGGCATGCTGGGGATCCGCGGTGCGGTGCCGGTCTTTTCGGAGTCATCCAAAGTGTTGGCGGGTATCGTCGCGTGTGTGATGGGCGCGGCTGCGATTCAGGTGGCCTATGGGCGCCGTTCCAGGCAAAATATTCTGATGGGCTCGGTTGTGATGGGTTTTTCTGTTGTCGCTGTGCACTATGCGGCGATGCACGGCACCCACTTTGAACCGACTTCAAATCCGGTGCCCCCGGATTCAGTTGTACTGGCCAGCGGCACACTGGCGGTGGTAGTGACGTTGGCCGTTTTTGTTATCTGTGGTTCGTTTTTACTGGCAGCGACTACTTTTCTCACCAGTCCTGATCCTGTCGCCGTAGCTGGCGGTGCCGCCGATACCCGACAATTGCAACAACCGGCAGTGCCAGATCCGGCGTCGGCAACAACCCGGCAAGAACGTCAAGCTGCAATTCCAGCTGCAGCGGGCACTGAACAGCGCACTCAGCCGGGTCCGCCAAGTCTGCCGGCGGTAGAAATTCCTTTCGAAAAAGACAAGAAAATCGGTTTCGCACCCAGCGATGATGTTGCCGCTATCCGGGCAGACGGCCACTACACGCATTTGTACACTCGACATGGCACGCGCTTTTGCCCATGGTCAATAACCGAGGCCGAAAATCAACTTTCCGACGCCGGATTCCACCGCACCCATCGAAGTTATCTTGTCAACGTCAGAGCGGTTGCCGGGTTTGAAAAACGAAAGGAAACCGGTATCTGCAGATTTGACGATATCCCGCAGTTGGCCACGGTACCGGTGAGTCGTAACCGGATTGTGGCGCTGACCAGTGTGCTTGATATAACAACATCTTAACGACCCGCCGTATCGACTTCAGTTTTAAACTTTATATTAAACAATAAGATAACCGGATATATTGCACGAACGTCGTTCGTGCGGGTGGCGTAATTGGTGAATTGTAAACGCCTCTCGTGAACAAATCCTGTGCCCCGCAGGTTCATGTGTATATCGTCTGTTGCTGAAATATTTTGTCGGACCACTCGGGGGAAAAAAATGATTCCAGGACGTTTTGACTATCACCAGCCAGAGTCGCTGGCCGCGGCGGTTACTCTGCTGAGCGAGTTAGGTGATGATGCACGCGTCATCGCGGGAGGGCACAGCCTGATCCCGATGATGAAACTTAGACTGGCGATGCCTGAGCACCTGATCGATCTGAAAGCTATTGGCGATCTCAAGCACATAACGGTGGCCGATGGGGTAGTCAGCATCGGTGCGATGACTACACAGGCAGAGCTGATTGGCAGCGCTGCACTTGCCGATGCGGCACCCATTGTCAAAGAGACCGCGCTGCAGATCGCCGATCCGCAGATACGCTATCAGGGCACAATTGGCGGCAACGTTGCCAACGGCGATCCGGGTAATGATATGCCGGCACTGATGCAGTGTCTGGACGCCAGCTTCACACTCAGCGGGCCGAACGGACAGCGTGAAGTGCGCGCCCGTGAATTTTATGAGGCGGCCTACTTTACCACTCGCGACGATCTCGAAATTCTGACCCGGGTAACGTTTGCCGCCCACGGTGGTGGCTATGCCTATGAAAAGCAGAAACGCAAAATCGGAGACTACGCCACTGCCGCTGCCGCGGTGTTGCTCAGCAAAGGCGCAGACGGTGCGTGCAGTAGCGCGTCGATTGCAATGACCAATCTCGCCGATACTCCCATCTATTGCGAAGAAGCCTCCAGCGCAATGATCGGGGCGGGTATCGATGCGACTAGCATTGAGACTGCCGTGAAGTCATGTCTTGAATGCATAGAGCCGGTGGACGACAACCGCGGTCCGGCAGAGTTTAAAAAACATGCGGCGGGCATGGTATTGAAGCGCGCTATAGATTCCGCCTGGTCACGGGCCTGAGGAGATAATCATGACAAAAACATCCATAACCCTGAATGTAAACGGGCAGACACATGAAACCAAGGCAGAACCGCGTGAGTTACTGATTCATGTATTGCGTGAGCAGCTTGAAATAACCGGACCGCATATCGGTTGTGAAACCTCACACTGTGGTGCCTGCACGGTGGATATTGACGGACGTTCAGTAAAAAGTTGCACCCTGTTTGCGATACAGGCGCAGGGTTCTGAAATCACCACGATTGAAGGACTGGGTGGCCCGGACAAACTACATGTACTGCAGGAAAAATTCAAAGAGCACCATGGATTGCAATGTGGCTTTTGCACGCCGGGTATGATTACCCGTGCCCATCGTCTGCTTGAAGAAAACCCCGATCCGACGGAGCAGGAAGTCAGGTTCGGCCTTTCCGGCAATCTATGTCGATGCACCGGGTATCAGAACATAGTCAAAGCCGTCATGGCAGCAGCCAGTGAACTTAACCAGACGGAGGTTGCATGAACGCCGAAGCGAAAACCATTGAAGAACGACAGGCGGCGCTGAAAGGCCTTGGTACATCCAGAAAGCGAGTAGAAGATGCACGCTTCACACAGGGCAAGGGAAACTACGTCGATGACATAAAAATGCCGGACATGCTGTTTGGGGACTTTGTTCGTTCGCAGCACCCGCACGCTTACGTGAAGTCGATAGATACCTCGGCAGCACTTGAAGTGCCTGGTGTGATAGCGGTGCTTACCGCTAAAGACCTGGAGCCGTTAGGCCTGCACTGGATGCCCACACTTGCCGGTGACAAGCAGATGGTTCTGGCCGATGGCAAGGTGTTGTTCCAGGGGCAGGAAGTAGCATTTGTGATTGCAGAAGATCGTTACATAGCGGCGGACGCAGTTGATCTGGTGAAGGTTGAGTATGAACCACTTCAGCCACTGGTCGATCCATTCAAAGCCGAATTGCCAGACGCGCCGATTCTGCGAGAAGACATTGCAGATGCAAAAGAAGGTGCACACGGAGCACGGCGTCACCCCAACCATATCTTTACCTGGGAGCAGGGCGACAAAGACGCCACTGAATCCATTCTGTCCAGCGCACCGGTCGTGGCAGAAGAAATGGTCTACTACCATCGAACCCATCCGTGTCCGCTTGAAACTTGTGGTGCGGTCGCGTCGATGGATAAAGTCAACGGCAAACTAACACTGTGGGGAACCTTTCAAGCACCCCATGTGGTGCGCACTGTGGCGTCATTGTTGTCGGGTATCGCTGAACACAACATTCGTGTGGTATCACCTGATATCGGTGGTGGCTTTGGCAACAAGGTTGGCGTGTACCCGGGTTATGTTTGTGCGATTGTCGCATCAATTGTGACTGGCAAGCCGGTTAAGTGGGTGGAAGACCGGATGGAAAATCTAAGCTCCACCGCCTTTGCTCGTGACTACTGGATGCAGGGAAAAATAGCGGCTACACCGGAAGGTAAAATACTGGGGCTGTGGTGTCACACTACAGCTGATCACGGTGCTTTTGATGCCTGTGCGGATCCCACCAAGTACCCGGCCGGCTTCATGAATATCTGTACCGGCTCTTACGATATTCCCACCGCCTATCTGGCAGTCGATGGTATCTACACCAATAAGGCACCGGGTGGTGTAGCGTATCGATGTTCTTTCCGTGTCACAGAGGCGGCCTACTTTATAGAGCGCATGGTAGAAGTACTGGCTATCAAGCTCAATATGGATGCGGCGGAACTCAGGCGTATTAACTTTATTAAGAAAGAACAATTTCCGTATCAGTCTGCGCTGGGCTGGGAATATGATTCAGGTGACTATCACACCGCATGGGATAAGGCGCTTGCTGCGGTTAACTATAAGGGGCTTCGCGAAGAGCAGGCCAAACAGGTACAGGCCTTTAAGGCGGGTGAAACGCGCACACTTATGGGTATCGGGCTTTGTCATTTCACCGAGATAGTTGGCGCGGGCCCGGTAAAAAACTGCGATCTTTTAGGGATGGGTATGTTTGACAGTTGCGAAATACGCATACACCCGACCGGCTCTGCCATAGCCAGACTGGGTACCATATCGCAGGGGCAGGGACACGCTACGACCTTTGCGCAAATACTGGCTTCCGAAATCGGTATCTCGGCTGACGATATCACCATTGAAGAAGGTGATACTGATACTGCACCTTACGGACTCGGTACCTACGGATCCCGTTCCACACCGGTCGCGGGTGCGGCTACCGCTATGGCTGGAAGGAAAATACGTGCAAAGGCACAGATGATCGCCGCCTATCTGCTCGAAGTACACGACAACGATGTCGAGTGGGAAGTAGACCGGTTTGTTGTCAAAGGTGCTCCCGAGCGATTCAAGACCATGAAGGAGGTTGCTTTTGCTTCGTATACGCAGGCAATACCGGGAGTAGAGCCAGGTCTGGAGGCCGTCAGCTATTACGATCCGCCAAATATGACCTATCCCTTCGGTGCGTACATCTGTGTGATGGATATCAACGTTGACACCGGCGAGACCGATATCCGCCAGTTCTATGCACTTGATGACTGCGGCACCCGTATCAACCCTATGATCATTGAAGGGCAGGTGCATGGCGGTCTCACAGAGGCGCTGGCGATTGCGCTGGGACAGGAAATAGCCTATGACGAGCTGGGTAATATTAAAACCGGATCGTTAATGGATTTCTTTATACCCACCAGTTGGGAGACTCCTGATTATGTTACTGACTTTACCGAGACGCCAAGCCCGCATCATCCCATCGGTGCTAAAGGTGTCGGCGAAAGTCCAAACGTGGGTGGAGTTCCGGCTTTTTCAAATGCCATTAACGATGCGTTTAAAGCATTTGGTTTAACCCATACACATATGCCGCATGACCATTGGCGTGTATGGAAAACTGCCAATGATCTGGGCATGCATGCATAGCAGCATGGTGGTTAGACCATGGCAATGAGTTGGAAGTCGTTACAAACTGATTTGTCGGATGCGGGTTATATCGCATCCAACGAATTGGCAATGGCACTTCATTTGTCGCTGCAACTGCAACGGCCCCTGCTGCTTGAAGGTGCAGCAGGAGTTGGTAAGACCGAAGTGGCAAAGATGCTGGCGCAGCTTAAATCGACACGGCTTATTCGCCTGCAGTGCTATGAAGGTCTGGATGCAAACACCGCTATCTATGAGTGGAATTACCAGCGCCAGTTGCTGAGTGTGCGTGCAGCCGCCGACAGTGAGCTTTCGCTGCAAGAGGTGGAAGAACAGATTTTTTCTGAGCGCTTTCTGCTCAGACGTCCGTTGCTCGAAGCGATTTCTCAGCAGACGCCACCGGTGTTACTGATTGATGAAATAGATCGTGCGGACGAAGAATTTGAAGCCTATCTATTAGAGATATTATCTGATTTTCAAATCTCCATTCCCGAGCTCGGTACCATTGAAGCGGTATCCAGGCCGTTGGTGATCCTGACCTCAAATGGCAGTCGTGATTTATCGGATGCGTTGCGCAGGCGCTGCCTGTACTCTTTTGTCGATTATCCGGATGCGAATACTGAACTGGCTATTTTAAAAAAACGCCTGCCCGCTATCGATAGTGAATTAGCCGCGCAGATTGTTGGTTTCGTGCAGGCCTTGCGCAAAGAGGATCTGGAGAAAAACCCGGGTGTGGCGGAGATGCTTGACTGGTCGGCGGCAGTGGCCGGACTGGGTGTGACTCAACTGTCGGATGATCCTGTTGAATTACAGGCAACACTGGTGTGCCTGCTGAAAACCCGCGCAGACATCGCCAATATTCCCACTGAAGTCACGCAGCGACTAGCGGGTAAGGTATAGCGGATGATGGTGTCACCATGCAGCTAACACGCTTTCCGCAATCAGTTGACGGTGTCAGTGAGCGATTATCGGGTTTCATGGCGCACTTGCGAAGTAATGGTCTGGCGCTGGGGATAACGGAACAGGCACATGCACTTGAAGCATTGACGTGTATTGACGTTACCCGCCATGAGGACGTGCGTCTGGCGTGTAAAGCGGTATGTGCAGGGCGTGCGGAAAGTTATCATAAATTTGATGAGCTGTTTACCGCTTACTGGTTTAACTCAGGGCGGGAGAAAATGTCTGTGGTACAAGGTGGTGCATCGACTGCAAACCGAAGCGTTTTTCAGCCCGGTGTTGATAGTTCGAAATCCACCGGCGCTGATGGTGATGCCGACGAAGCAGATGACAATCGCAGTGATGACGGAGAATCGGCGCACAGCGGTGAAGGTAAACTGGTTGCCAGTACCATAAAGAACATTGAAAAAATTGATCTGCGTGAACTGATGACACCGGAATCTCTGCAGCAGGCAGAGCATGTGGCGCACAAGCTGGCGGTGTCAATGCGGGACCGGCGTTCGCGGCGGCGGCGTATGGCAAAACGCGGTTCCATACTTGATCTCAGGCGCGTGATTCGTTCCAGTATCAGTCATGGTGGTGAGCCACTGGAATTGTTTCGACGCCACAAACCGGATCGGCCGGTGAAGATTGTCGCCCTGCTTGATGTGTCCGGATCGATGAGCGTCTACGCCCGCGTATTCCTGTCTTTTTTAAAAGGGCTGGTGAGTCATGATCAAAAAACCGACGCCTATCTTTTTCATACGTCGTTAGTTCGCGTCAGTGATGCCTTGCGTGACAATGATACATTGCGGGCCGTGAACCGACTGTCATTGATGGCGCAGGGGTTTGGCGGCGGTACAAAAATCGGCGCAAACCTGCAGCGTTTTAATCAGCAGTATGCGATGCAAAGCGTCAATGGCAGAAGTGTGGTTATTATTCTGTCAGACGGTTACGACACTGACCCGCCGGAGGTGATTAGTCACGCCTTGCAGCGCTTAAAAAAACGGCGTTGTAAAATAATCTGGCTCAATCCTTTAAAAGGGTGGAAAGATTATGCGCCGGTCGCCAATGGCATGGCGGCAGCTCTGCCGTTTCTTGATTTGTTCGCCGCTGCCAACACGCTGGACAGCCTGAGAGTGCTTGAGCCACACCTGCATAAGCTATAGCCGCAGCAAGAGCGTTATAAATGAATTCAATCAACGGACCCAATCAAGCCGCAGATATCAACCAGATTGTTCAGGGTTTGAAAGCCAGTGGTGATGAATTTGCCGTCGCCACGGTGGTGCGCACGGTGTCAGTGACGGCGGCCAAGCCAGGCGCCAAAGCCATTATAGATGCCAGTGGTGCAGTGCTGGAAGGTTGGGTGGGAGGTGGCTGCGCCCGACATGCAGTGATTAAAGCAGCGCAGGCGGCAATTGCCGATGGAGAGCCGCGACTGGTCACCCTGCAGCCTGAAGAAATTTTGCACGAGCAAGGTTTGTGTGCAGGTCAGGAGGCAGACGGTGTGCTGGTGGCCAGTAATATGTGTCCCAGCAAGGGGTCGATGGAAATTTTTGTCGAGCCGTTTTTATCGAACCCCGAATTGTTAGTCATAGGCGCCAGTCCGGTGGCGCAGATGCTGGCGCGAATGGCGCCACTGTTTGATTTCTCCGTGTCAGTAGTGGGTGACGCTTTAAAAGACTCGGCAGAGCATGCAATAAAATATCGTTTTAAGGACTACAGTGAAATACCGCTTGAACACAGCCATCGGTATGTGGTGGTTGCCACGCAGGGTAGTGGCGATGTAGATGCACTGATTGCGGCGATCCAGCTCGGTTCAAAACATCTGGCTTTTGTCGGCAGCAAGCGTAAGTTGAGTTTTTTAAGTGATAAACTGATCGCCGCCGGACAGCAGACAGCCCGTATTGACAACATTAAAGGTCCGGCGGGGCTCGATATCGGTGCAGTAACCCCTCAGGAAATAGCGTTATCAATACTGGCGGAACTGGTGCAGGTTCGACGCCGAAAAAAACAGCAGGCCTGATACAACCCCCACGCAGGGTGGTCGGGTACCAAACCTAATTTATTTTTATACAAGAGAAGATCTATCCATGATACTGCAAGACCAAGTACAGCTGCCGGTTAACAAGGAAGCAGTTTTTCAGGCGCTCAATGATACCGAGATATTGAAAGCCAGTTTTCCGGGTTGTGAAGAATTGGTAAAACACAGCGACACCGAACTCGAGGCTACCGTGGTGGTGAAATTCGGCCCGGTAAAAGCAAGTTTTTCCAGCGACGTGGTATTGGATCCCAGTCAGGGCCCGGATAAATTCAGCCTGACCGGTAGTGGTGATGCGGGCATTGCAGGTTTTGCAAAAGGCGGGGCAAACGTGGATCTTACAGAACAGGACGGCGGTACCCTGTTAAGTTATGAGGTAAACATCGATATTGGTGGCAAGCTTGCTCAGGTCGGAGGGCGGTTGATAGAAGGGACGTCGAAAAAGCTGGCTAAGAAGTTTTTCGCAAACTTTGAAGAGGCGTTGCTCAATCGGCATGCCTGAGTAAATTTACACCGGCGCCTTAGCAATAGAAGCTTTGCTAAGGGAGGTCGTTACCGGTGCTTTTACAAGTCGTAGCGACTGACGCTATGCAACCCAGTCGAGAGGCTCCATTGCATCATGCAATTGCTTCTGGTTGTCGTCTCGCTTGCTCTTCAGGGTGATCGGTGCGTCAGTGTTGGTGACTGCAGCTTTGGCTTCAATACTCCATGGCCATTCTTCGACGCCGCGCTGCAGTGACTCGCGAGAATATCCATGCTGCTCAAGAAAAGAATCTGACATACCTAACAGGTAGACTCTGAGTCTTTCATTGCCTGTACGTTGTAGAGATTTTGCTAATTTATTTAACATTGTGTGCGCCTTCCTAACAGAGTTCAAACCGGATTGATGAGTGCTGCTGCGGTAATCCACTTGCAGTGAATGCAACGCATCAGGTTGGAATAAAGTATGGCGGCCGATCTGAGGCAGAACAACAACACTGCCACTCAATACATTTGTGAATGTTTTTCATAGAATGCGGTTTGGCCGCCAGTGCCTAACCTGCCTGCCGCGGATGGTGTTGTCAGCGAACTTGCAGGCTTGGAGCGACCGGACAAACCGGGGTGGTCGGATTAATTAGTGCCCATCCAGAAACAAGCGCTACTACGGACCACTCATGCACGCAATCTTTCGCCGACCACATGTAGTTACT
>CAKZVB010000145.1 GCA_937922015.1 uncultured Granulosicoccaceae bacterium | reverse complement strand
CTTAAAAAGAGCAAGTGAACGGTAGTCTCTGTAGAAAACACCGGGGTTAGAGTATCAGCAGGATGACATTAAATTATGAAGTCTGACACGCATGCGGATCTCAAGGTGCGCAATCTGACGTTGCTTTCCGAGTCTGAGCTTGGAACACTTGCAACGCTTGAGGTCACCAACTGGCAGGAAATTAAAGGCGGTTCTTTTAAAGAGTCACTTGATGCCTGGCAATCGGGGCCGTCAGAACAGATACTGGGGTTAGGTTTTCTTCTGAAAAATAATCCGGTTGGCATGACACTATTCAAGCGACCACCGTTATCACCTTCGTGGGCTTGCGCTAACGCAGCTACGATTCATGGCTTGAAGATCTCGTTACCCTTGCAAGGCAGGCGATTGGGGCATAGTGCATTCGAACTGGCTGTTGGTCAGCTTAAGAAAGAGTGGCCTGAAATCGCCACACTGATGCTTGCTGTGGATGCAGACAATGCCTCTGCACTGGCTGTGTATCGGGGCTTTGGAATGATCGATAGCGGGCCGGTCTTTGAGGGGCCGGATGGTGCGGAGCACCGTTTTGAGATTTCGTTTTTACCGTAGTCTTAAAGAGATTGCAGAATGTATCGGGGATCTTTGCTTTGGTATACACACTCAAATGATTAGTTCATGCCGGCCTTGGCGTGTCTTATGTGAGAAATAAACAGATCAAGCCTCTAATTAATTAGTATTCAATCTGGCGCCGGATGTACTATCAAAAAGATGAATATTCCCGGGTGCTACGTTCAGTGTAATCGAACTTTGATTCATGTGATGCACGCCGGGCAGACACGCGGTAACGATGCCTTCTGATTGGTTCAACTGACCATAAAGCAGGGTGGTTGCCCCCAGTGGTTCGGTAAGATTGACATTCAGTTCAAAAACTCCCTCAGAATCTGTTACCAGGTGTTCCGGCCTGATACCCACCTTTATAGCACCTTGATGGCTCGTACTGTCGGGTAGCACCACACCGTTACTCAGGGTAATGTTGCCATTTGCCGCAGTTCCGTCAAGTATGTTCATGGCGGGGCTGCCAATAAACTGCGCAGCAAACAATGACTGTGGTGTTTGATAGACATCCAGCGGTGAGCCGATCTGTTCGGCGATGCCTGCGTTCATGACGATCATTCGATCTGCCATGGTCATGGCTTCGACTTGATCGTGTGTCACATAGAGTGAGGTGATCCCCAGTTTTGACTGCAACTGCTTAATTTCCAGTCGCATCTGCACGCGGAGTTTGGCATCAAGGTTTGAAAGGGGTTCATCGAAGAGGAATACCGCGGGCTCGCGCACAATGGCCCGCCCCATAGCGACGCGTTGGCGTTGACCACCGGATAGCTGGCGGGGTTTTCGATCGAGGTATTCTTCAAGTTGTAAAAGTTTTGCTGCCTGTTCGACTTTCTGGCGGGCTTCGGCTTTTGGCACTTTTGCAATCTTTAAACCATACGCCATATTTTTTCGAACTGACATGTGCGGATAGAGGGCATAGTTTTGAAACACCATGGCGATATCCCGATCCATGGGTTCTTTTTCGTTGACGCGTTCCTGAGCTATGGAAATCTCACCTGAGGTGACCGATTCGAGCCCGGCAACCATCCTCAGCAGGGTGGATTTCCCGCAGCCGGAAGGGCCGACAATGACAATAAATTCACCATCTTCAATATTAGCGCTTATCCCTTTGATGACTTCTGTTTTGTCAAAGGATTTTCTAACATCACTGAGTTCTACCGTCGCCATATTATTTCTCGCTGTCCACAAGGCCGCGAATAAACAGTTTTTGCATAGATATCACGACGATGACCGGTGGAATCATTGCGAGAATCGAAGTTGCCATAATTACCGGCCAGTCGGCTGTGTCGTCTCCTGAGGGGAACATCTGTTTGATGCCCATCACTATAGTATTCATTGAAGGATCAGTGGTTATGAGCAGTGGCCAGAGGTATTGATTCCAGCCGTAGATAAATAAAATCACAAATAAGGCTGCAATGTTGGTTCGGCTCATAGGCAACACGATGTCAACAAAGAATTGCATCGGCCGGGCACCGTCTACACGTGCTGCCTCTGCAAGCTCATCTGGTATTGTCATGAAAAACTGCCTGAACAGAAATGTTGCAGTTGCCGATGCTATCAATGGGAAAATCAAACCCGAGTAAGAGTTAAGCATACCGAAGCCGGCAACTACTTCGTATGTGGGTACTATACGAACCTCTACAGGTAACATTAACGTTAGAAATATCAGCCAGAAAAAAGTGGTGCGTCCAGGGAAGCGAAAATACACAATCGCAAACGCTGAAAGCAGGGAGATAGCTATTTTTCCCAACGCAATTCCAATTGCCATTATCAGTGAGTTCAGCAGCATCGTGGCCACTGGCACATTTACCCCGGCTGTTAGTGCCCGGCTGTAGTTTTCGATAAGGTGATCGCCGGGTAATAGCGGCATTGGCGGTTGCGTGATTTCTGCCTGGGTAACGGTAGAGGCGACAAACGCAAGCCAGATAGGAAAAAATACAATCAGCACACCTGTAATCATGAGTAGATGAGACAGCCATAGGCTGTTCCCGCGTTTTTCTACCATGCCCGGTGGTGGGATGTTATGCGCACTCACTAGTAGTGCACTCGTTTTTCAAGGTATTTGAATTGCACTACAGTCATAATGCCGACGACTACCAGAAGTACAACAGACTGCGCAGCTGATGATCCGAGATCCTGCCCGACAAAGCCGTCAGAGAATACTTTGTATACCAGAATTGTTGTCGCCTGTTGCGGGCCGCCAGAGGTGATTGTATGTATGACACCAAAGGTTTCAAAGAATGCGTAGACAATATTTACCACCAGCAGAAAGAACAGCGTCGGTGATATTAGCGGCAACACCATATTAAAAAACCGACGCCAGAATCTGGCACCGTCAATAGCGGCGGCTTCAATAATTGATTTTGGCACTGCCTGCAGTGCTGCAAAGAAAAACAGAAAATTATAGCTGATGCGTCCCCATGCGGATGCGACCACCACCAGACCCATTGCCTCTTGATCGTTTAGCACATGGTTCCAGTCATAACCCAGTTGGCCGAGATACCAGGAAATCACGCCAACTCGAGTATTGAACATAAACAACCAAAGGACGCCGGCGATAGCAGGTGCCACTGCATAGGGCCAAATTAATAGTGTTCGATAAACCGTTGCACCCTTGATCAGCCGATCTGCAATAACAGCCAGTAACAAGGCCGGCACCAGTGAAGCTATGGTCACCAGTATCGAGAAGATCGCAGTGGTTGTGAACGAGGCGCGATAATATTTATCGCTGAACAGAAATTCGAAATTGCCAAGACCGACAAACTGAGTAGACAGACCGAATGGATCAGCGACAAAAAGCGATTGCCAGATTGCCTGGCCGGCGGGATAGAAAAAAAACACTACCGATATCAGTAGTTGAGGAAAAACGAGTAACAGCGGGAGTTTCCAGCCTTTGAATGTTACTCGCTTTTCCATCTTACGATTCTACAGTTAATCGATGTGTGTACAGTTAGCGATTAGCCTGTTCAAACCGGCGTAGCAGCTTGTCACCACGCTCTGCAGCGCTGTCGAGAGCTTCCTGTGCCGATTTGTCACCGGACCATACCGACTCGAGTTCTTCATCGATGATGCCGCGAATCTGATCGAATGAACCCAGACGCAGACCTTTTGAATTTGCCGTTGGCGCTTTGGCTGTCATCTGTATAACCGCGATATCCGTACCCGGATTCTTGTCGTAGAAACCGTCCATTTTGGTTTTCTCACCGGCTGCCGTGGTGATTGGTAAATAGCCTGTGTCCTGGTGCCACTTGGCTTGAATTTCAGGGGTAGACAGAAAATTCAGAAATGAAGCAACACCTTTGTATTCTTCATCTTCATGTCCCTGCATTACCCATAGCGAGGCACCACCAATGATGGTGTTCTGCGGGGCTCCGTCAACGCCGTCCCAGTAAGGCAGTGGCCGTACTGAAAATTCGAACTGTGCTTCTTTCTTGATACCAGCGTAGCCGGCTGAGCTTTCTGTAAACAGAGCACATTCACCCGCACGGAAGTTTGCACCGCCTTCGTTACGTCTGCCGGCGTACATGAATTTGCCGTCCTTAGCCCAATCACCCATCATCTGGATGTGTTTTACCTGCACCGGACCATTGAGTTTGAGCTCGGTATCAAGGCCTGCAAAGCCGTTGTCTTTAGAGGCAAATGGTGTGTTGTGATAAGCAGATAGATTCTCAAGATGAATCCAGCTTTGCCATGCAGTTGTCAGTGGGCACTCGCTGCCGGCGGCCTTGACTTTGTCGAGCACTTCACCGACTTGCTGCCAGGTAGACATATCGATATCTGGATCGACACCGGCGTCTTTAAGTGCGTCTTTGTTTACCCACAACACAGGTGTTGATGAGTTAAATGGCAGTGATAGCATCTTGCCGTCTGTGGTGGTGTAGTAGCCTTTGACAGAACCAATGAAAGCATCCGGATCGAACTCTGCACCGGCATCAGCCATGACTTCATAAACCGGCTTAATCGCACCTTTAGCGCCCATCATAGTTGCGGTGCCGACTTCGAACACCATTAACAGGTGCGGCTGCTCTTTTGCACGAAAAGCGGCGATGCCTGCATTTAGAGTTTCAGAGTAATTCCCCTTATGGGAGGCGACAATTGTATAGTCATCTTGACTGTCGTTGAATGTGGCTACTTGTTCTGCAACCAGTTCGCCGAGGCGACCGGTAAATGCATGCCAGAACTGCACTTCAGTGGCAGCCATAGCAGAGTGGCTCCACAGCAGAGATGCCGTAATTGCCCCCAGGGCGTACGAGTTGAATTTGAGTTTCATGATTGTTCCTCCTTAGCGTGAAATAGGATCTGTTTTATGCTGACCTGTTTTTGTTACACCGCTATTGAAATGTGGCGTGCAGCCTGGGACAGATGGCCCGATGCGTTGACTGTTAACTATAAACCGTCTGGTCGGGAAAGGCCACAGGTGGTGGTATTGACCTCTTTAGAAGGTGTCGTGAAACCCTGGCGGTAAAAGTAAGTGGGTCAGTGGTTAAGAGCAAGATTAACAAGGCCCGATTCAGGGTTTTTTGTAAGGTAGTCGGAGGGGTTTTAGACCCTGCCTGATCATAGCCTCGATTGCCTGCAAACTGTCCGCGGACAAGGTTTTGCTACTAGTGATCTGATCTCATGACGTACGCTTGTTTTTCATTATCTGAAAATCCGGCACTTTTATAGAAAAGCTTCACTGACTCTTCCTTACGACCTGACATTAACATAACCTTATAACATTTCTGACTCCATGCCAGATCAATTGTGTGCTTCAGGATCTCTTTGCCATAGCCGTTATTTCTATGATTTTTATGAGTTACCACATTCTCGATCAGGCAATAGGGAAGTCCGCCTCTGGTGAGGTTTGGCACAATCAGCATCTGACATACAGAGACAAGCTGATCTTCCGTAAACAGACCAATATAGCTTATAAGCTTGCTTTCTATAGTCTGGATCCATATAGAGTCTGCCAGATCTTTTTCGATACCAGGATCATCATCGTTGAGCTGACGGTATAGCTCCAGCAGTTTGTCTAAATCGTCCTTCTTTAAGGCTCTTATTTTCATAGGCGTTATTCAGAGCAACTCATCTTTGCGATCATCGGTTTCACCGTAACGTTGCAGTGTTGGTTGCTTTAAACCTTTGTACAGGCCTTCGATATTCTGGTTGACCAGATCTCCCTGTTCGGCAAACAAACTGTTGCCCTGCAAATCGCTGTCGACCAGAAACGGTCCGAAGTTTTCGACTTCAAACATCCACATAGCCTGCGCGATGCCCAGTTCATCCATCCACAGCACATCTTTTACACCTTTGACACCGCGACCCAGTAACGCGCCGGTGCCATAACCAACGGTGGTCAGATACACCGCTCCACGTGGTGCGAGTATATTTTTGTAGTCATCGCGTGGCATACCACCTTTGCCGATAATTATTTTCGTGTTGGTTAAATCCAGCCATTGTGCGAGATACTTTGAAAATCTGAAACTTGCGGTGGCGGTAACACCCCCGATATCGTAGCTGCCGTCGTTCCTGGGAGCGGCAGCCGGTGAGCAGTGGAAGTTGACGTTACTGATTTCGGCAAGGTTGTCCGGTAATTTTTTTCCATCATTAAGCACGCATTCGTAAACACCTTCCCGGGCGGTGTAGACAATGCCGTTCAAAAATACAATCGAGCCCGGTGTCAGCTGTGCGATCGCCTCAGGCTGTGCCGGAAGATCGAGTATGTATTCATTCAGGTGCTCGGCCATTCTACTGTCTCCCGTCGCATGTAGGGGGTGAACCATTGCGGGTCGGTTCGATATTCAATTTCACCGCTTGCGTGTATTCGTGCTGTGGCGCGACGCGAGGACAGACAGAAGGTGTGCACACTGACCGGCATACCACCGGTGTGGGTAAAACCCACTTCTATATGGCAGTCGACCACCATTGAAGAGCCGACAAATCCCATCGGGCCCATACCAATGCCATTGCCAATCTCTTTTAACTCCATTTCCAGCTTGGCAATTTTTTTATCGGGGTTTCTGTTGCCCACGCTGCGCAGACACGCCGCCTGTTTGCCAAGCTGCATGCAGGTATCTTTGGACCCGCCAATGCCTACGCCCACAATAGCCGGCTGACAACACAGGCCGCGTTTACCGAATGAGATAAGTGTGTCGAGGTAGAAGCGCTTTATACCGTCGATGCCATCTCCCGGAAACAACATGCGGTAATCGGTACCGAACAAACCTCCTTTGTGTACGGTGGTGATGTCGACCCAGTCGGCATCGGGTTCAAACGACCATTCCATCTCCGGCGCGTTAATGCCTACATTGTTGTTGTGTTCTGTGCGCCACAACGGGTGTACGCGGTTGGGCCGCAATGGCACATCGAGAGTTGCGCGGGCAGTGGCGCTGCGCAGGGCGCGTTCGATACCGGTAAAGCCGCCGGACAACGGTGCGTCGTCGCCAATTTTGATGTAGTAGCGTGGCAAGCCGGTATCGGCACACATCGGGCGGCGATCTTCGGTGGCGGCTTCGTAGTTATCGACCATGGTTTTGATCACATAGCCGGACAGCGTGTTGGTTTCGGCTTTTTGTACCTCTTTGATACCCCCGAGGTAGTCAGCGGGAATGTCTATCGCCGCCTTTTTCATTATTTCGTAACCGGCGCTTTCGACGGTTTCGAGGTTTATCATGCGTACAATCCTGTGACGTTGGCCATTGGCTCTGGTTTACGATTGATCTCAGATGATGCGTAAGCAAAGCTTACATTTAACGTTAGAAAATACTGTTTACTGTTAGTACAACTCATGCTTAAACTACCACGAAGCGCTGGCATTGGTAAGAGCGCAGCGCAACTTGTTTGCTATGCATATCCGGGAAGCCTGGAAGGATGAACCACTAGTGAGTAACAGCGGCACCATGAAAGTGTCAGTCTGGCGGGGCCAGGGTGATGTGGGTCAGTTTGAAGAATTCGATGTACCTGTGCTCGACAACCAGACTATTCTGGATGTGGTCTCGTGGATTCAGCAAGAGAGCGACCCGACACTGACCTATCGCTTTGCCTGTCGAGTAGGAATGTGTGGTTCCTGCGCGATGATGGTCAACGGCAAGCCGCGATGGACCTGCCGCACGCACGTCAAAAAGGTGCGTAAAGACGGAGCAATTGAAATAGCACCGCTGCGAAATCTGCCGGTGATCAAAGATCTGGCCGCCGATATGACGGAGTTTTTTGACAAGTGGGTCAAAGCTGAAGGGGTGTTTCATCCGTCGAAAACCCGCGAAGACCCCATCGAACCCATTAATCATGAAAGCAATGCACGCCAGCAGGCCAGTGCGGCTATCGAGTGTATTAACTGTGCGGTGTGTTATGCCGCATGTGATTCAGTATCATCTAACAGCGACTATCTTGGACCGGCGGCGTTGAATCGAGCGTGGACATTAGTCAACGACGAACGCGACAGTGCTGCAGAGCAGCGCTTGAAGGCGGTCTCGGGTGACGGTGGTTGTCATAGTTGCCATTCGCACCAGAGTTGCATGAATTATTGCCCTAACGAGTTAAATCCTACTGCGTCAATTGCCGGTCTCAAGCGTGAATCCGTAAAGAACCTGTCGTGGTGGGGCTGGTAGATGCTCAACACTCGACTCTACTATTTGCAACGCGTGTCTGCGATGATGATGGCGCCGCTGGTGCTGTGTCACATTGCACTAATGATCTACGCGGTTCAGGGTGGACTAAGTGCGGGAGAGATATTATCCCGCACACAGGGTAGCGTATTGTGGGCGTTGTTCTATGGTTTGTTTGTGCTGGCGGTGTCAGTGCACGCGGCGATCGGACTACGGGTGATTGTGTTTGAAACATTCGGGTTGCGGGGCATACTCCTTAATGCGTTTTCTGTAGTGGTGTTGCTTGCCTCACTGGTGCTCGGTATGCGTGCTGTGTATGCGGTGGTAGCTTCATGATTCGTCCCCACCGATCACATCCCTTATGGTACGCGTTTATGTTGCATCGCTTATCGGGGCTGGCACTGGCGCTGTTTTTACCGTTTCACTTTTACGTACTGTCACTCGCGCTGACGAATGCCGCACGGTTCGGGAGTTTTATCGAGTGGGTACATCATCCGCTGGTTGTCGTTGCAGAAACAGGCCTGGTGTTTCTTCTTGCGGTGCATTTTTTTGGTGGTCTTCGATTGATAGCACTTGAATTTCTGCCCTGGACATCGCGGCAGAAAACGCTTGCTGCGTTTGCGCTGGCGGCGTCGTTCTTTATTGCCTGTGCCTTTTTTCTGAGTGCGATATGACAACCATTGAACGAATGAGCACCGACATACTGATTCTTGGATCGGGTGGTGCCGGTCTGTTTGCCGCATTGCATGCACTGCAAACCGCACCTTCACAGAAAATAACGCTGGCTGTCAAAGGCCTGATTGGTAAGTGCGGCTGTACAAGAATGGTGCAGGGTGGTTACAACGTTGCGGTGGCAGGCGGTGACTCGGTGGAACGACATTTCATGGACACGATTCGCGGTGGCAAATGGCTGCCCGATCAGGACATGGCGTGGAAGCTGTGTGAAACAGCTGTCATACGAATACGCGAACTTGAAAACGAAATCGGTTGTTTTTTTGATCGCAATGTCGACGGCACTTTGCATCAAAAGGCATTTGCCGGACAGACCTTTGACCGCACGGTGCATAAAGGTGATTTGACCGGTATAGAAATTATCAGTCGCCTGATGGAGCAAGTGCTGGCGCGGCAGCAGGTTGAAAAACTCGAAGAGCATCGTGCAATAGGACTTATCCCGTCAAAAGATGGCGGCGCCATAGCCGGCGTGCTGTTTATAGATATGCGAACCGGTGGCTTTCGTTTTGTGCAGGCCAAAACCGTGCTTATGTGTACCGGTGGTGGTCCGACCATGTACAAATACCATACGCCGTCAGGAGATAAATCGATGGATGGTTTGTCGATGGCGCTGCGCCGCGGACTGCCACTGCGTGATATGGAAATGGTGCAGTTTCACCCCACCGGACTGCTGGCCGGAAACGCCACTCGCATGACCGGAACCGTTCTTGAAGAAGGCTTGCGTGGTGCCGGCGGGCATCTGCTTGACGGCAATGGCAATCGCTTTATGTTCGAATACGATGAACATGGCGAGAGAGCCACGCGTGATCTGGTCAGTCGTGGCATTTACGATCAGATGCGCCGCGGTAATACGACCCCTATGGGCGGCGTCTATATATCCATGAGTCATCTCGGGCCGGAACTGGTTCGGGAGAAATTCAATGGCATGGTCAGACGCTGTGAAGACAGTGGTTTTGATCTGGCTGCGGGCCGTGTGGAAGTGGTACCAACGGCCCACTACTTTATGGGTGGTGTGGTGGTCGATCCGGACACACGTACTGAACTGGCAGGTCTGTATGTCGCTGGTGAAGACGCAGGCGGAGCACACGGATCAAATCGCCTGGGTGGCAATGGCGTAGCGAATTCAACTGTTTATGGTGGTGTGGCAGGCGACGTCATGGGGGCCGCGGCGCTGCAAAGTAACGCCTTGCAGGAACCCGATGAATCCATACTTACTGAAGAGCTCCAACGCGCGCTTTACCCTTTGTCGAAACCCGCAGTGAATGTTCATTCACTGAGAAAGAAACTGATGGATGTGATGTGGGATCAGGTGGGAGTTATCCGAACCGCTGACAGTATTAACCGCGGCCTGCAACAACTCGATGAGATAGACGATGAGCTTATGCAAAGCGGTGTAGCGGGAGACAACCTGGCGTTTAATCTGACCTGGCACGACTGGCTTAATCTGCGCAGCCTGGTGGATGTATCAAAGGTGATTGCGAGTGCCGGACTATCGCGGGAAAATTCACGCGGTGCACATTTCCGTGAAGACTTTCCGGACAGCGGTGCAATGGAGGAATCAACTTTTACTGTCGCCAGGCAAACCGGTAATCAATTAAATGTAGTGCAAAAACCGGTAGCGTTTACGATTGTGCGGCCGGGCGAGAGTGTGCTTGAGAACGACGAGCTAATGCCGAAGTGATTGACACACATAGTTGTTGAGCATGTGTGTGCTGAGACCAGCACGATGGACACAAACACTGAACGTACGGGGAAAATACAGGTAAAATATTGTACTGAAAATTAGCGTGTACAATTCCCGTATAATCCTTTTCGAACAATTACCGGCTCACGCTTGCGAGCACATTCCTGGATAACGATGAAATCTATTGAGCGACGCGAAATACATTCAAACCTGGCCTTGGAAATGGTTGGGCACGCAATACAACTGGCGAAACAAAAAAATCTTGAGGTCTGTGCCGTCGTTTGCGATCCAAGGGGGCATCTGGTTGCACTGGCGCGCACAGACAATGTGATGGTACCGGCAATTCAGTATTCAATCGATAAAGCATGGACTGCGGCAAATTTTTCGATCAGTACCCAGGGCCTATACGAGCGGGTTTCCGTGAAACCACCGGTTGCCATGGGTTTTTCAAACCGGGATCGAGTGCTGTTTTTTCCCGGTGGTTTTCCGATCTTTGAAGGCGACAAGTGTATCGGCGGGCTGGGGATATCGGGGGCCAAAGACCAGGATGATATCGATTTAGCCCAGGCGGCAATACAGAAATTCGGTCTGGCATTTGAAAAAACCAGCTAACTTACTGCGAGTTCCGGTTTACGGCCGGGCGATGCAAGTGCTGGTGGTTTATTGTGTTTCTGGAATTACAGCGGAATCTGCAGGGTAGTGCAGTTGTGCACATAAGGCCTGAATCAGGCGTGCTTTTATCGTGTTTTGTTTGGAAACCAGTCCGATGACACGGGTGACTGGCGGATCCAGAGGGATTCGCTTTAACGGCAGTAGATTCGCAGAAGACACACAACTCTTCGGTACTATGGAGACCCCGAGATCGCTATAGACCATGGTCGAAATTGACTCCAGGTTTTCAAGTTCCATGCGATCGTCAACCGGTATAGCACGTTCCTGCAGCCACTGATCGATCAAACCACCCACAATGGCCCGTCGCGTAAAGCGTATAAATGGTTTGTGTGTCAGCAGATGAATCGGGTCATCACTCTGAGTGCCGTGTGCCGCCAGCAGCTCAAATGATTCTTCGGCAATTTGGTGCCATTGTATGCTGGCGGGTAAGCGCGGAGGCTTTGTGACAATGGCGGCATCCAGAGCGCCGCGCTCAACCTCCGAGATCAGTTCCGTAGACAGAC
Organism: uncultured Granulosicoccaceae bacterium; assembly: GCA_937922015.1. Taxonomy (GTDB): domain Bacteria; phylum Pseudomonadota; class Gammaproteobacteria; order Granulosicoccales; family Granulosicoccaceae. The sequence goes on along the minus strand of CAKZVB010000145.1, from coordinate 2,744 downwards.
CCGGTACTACATGTATACGCAGATCTTTGTATTCTTCGCGAAGCCGCACCATTGCCGAGGGCACCAGGCCGGTCAGTGCGGTTGAGACCGCCCCGAGCTTTAGCTCACCACTCAAGTATTCATCACCCAGAATAGAGGGCACCAGATTGTCGTAGTCGGCGATCAGCTCGCGGGCCTTGCTGACAAGCTCAAGACCAATCGGGGTGATTCTCGGCGTCCGTTTACTGCGATCAAAAATAACGATTTGTAGATCGTCTTCGAGTGCTTTCATCTGCTGGCTGACCGCTGCGTGAGTGATGTGAACAGCAGCTGCTGCGGCGGTAAATGTGCCTTGATCGGCAATTGATACCAGTGTTCGTAGTAGTCGAATGGACATTTCAGGCGGTGTTTTTATTTTAGTGTTGCTTACATTGTACGTGAAAAAAGTCAGTTTTCCTTAAGTAACGCTTACATTTTTGAGTTTGAATTTGGAATCTGGATTACGTCGACTGGTAATCTGAACAGCAGGCAGGGAGCCGCGATTGTGATACGCAAACCGGATTCGGTGACTGTCCCCGTAAACGCTGGGATTCGGTGTCTGTCCCAACCGGATTCGGTGCCTGTCCCCGTAAAAGCTGGGATTCGGTGTCTGTCCCGAGCACGCGCAAGTGGATGCCTGTCCGCGTAACACTTTAAGAAGTGCCTGTCCCTGCAACATGGAAAAAAGAAAGAGGAGCTGGTGCTTGTCCCGTAACGCCTCGTGTCTCCGTAACGGCTGCCTGCAACGAGTGGATGCCTGTCCCCGTAACATGCCTGTCCTCCTAAGATGTACCTGTCCCCGCAACAAGAAAGAAGCTCCCGGTGCCTGTCCTCGCAAGAAGTGCGGTCCTCGCAAGAAGTGCGACCACGCCGGGCCAGCGATTTGTGGGCTGTGCTATTGTGTTGATTCCATCATTGCTAGTGGTGGCCAGACACACCGTTGGTTGGCGTATATGATAAAACATGGCTCGCGCATCGAATGTAAGGGCAGACAATTAGCAGACAGAGAGGGATGACCATGTCGAATGACACTACCGCTGAAACAGCAACTAAAAAAGGCGTTACAACGCAAAGGCCATCGGGTGATGGTGATGCAGTTGCTTCGAGCAACGGGCCGATACCACCCAGGGTGCTCGAAAGCTTCAAAAAACAAGTCTATGGCCGCGTGGTAGTTCTGGGTGATGCTGGCTATTTGAAAGCAAAAACCGATGTCAATATGGCCTATGTCACACAGCCCGAACTGGTTGTGTTTTGCGTATGCCTGGGTGATGTACGGGCTTGTCTGAAGCTGGGCAGTGATTACAACGTTCCAGTCGTCGCGCGTTCCGGCCGGCACAGTCTCGCGGGCTACAGTGGCAATGACGGATTAGTGTTGGATGTAAGCCAAATGAATGGTGTAAACGTTAACTATGCGGACAAAACGGCTACAGTAGGGGCCGGCACACAATTTGGCAAACTGAACGCTTGCCTGCAGAGTTATGGCTTGCATGTGCCGGGCGGGGGATGCTCCACTGTGGCGGTTGCCGGTTACATGCAGGGCGGTGGTTATGGCTTTACCTCGCGTGAATTCGGAATGCACTGCGACAACGTATTATCATTCACGATGGTGTTGGCCAACCAGAAAGTCGTTGAGGCGAGCGCTGAAAAAAATCCCGACCTGTTTTGGGCAGTCAGAGGCGGGACCGGTAATCAGTTTGGTATATTGCTGGAAGTACGCTTCAAACTGTTTGAACTGGGAGACATTGGCGGTGTACGTTTGGGATGGTCACTAGCTACCCATGCAGCAGAGGCGGCGCAGGTGTTATTAGCAATTCAGAATAACTATATAAACAGCGACGAATACAACCATCTGGGTTTTCAGACGGTTATTGCGCCCGATGACAAGCTGGGTATGTCACTGAATTTCTGCGCTGTATTCAATGGTTCGGAAGAACAAATGGATGCAGCTCTCGAACCATTGACCAGTATTGCAGGCTGCGAGAGAATAATCCGTATGCGTGGCGAATACTCAACGGTAGATGAAGCGCTGCTGGCACGTATCCCGGATATAGACAAACCGATGCAGGCTATGACACGTAGCTGTTATGTCGAGCGTAATTTAGAAGTCAGCGACTACCGGAAGATACTGGATTTTGCGTTAACCTATCCTGAAAAATTGATGATAATAGATATGGAAGGTTATGGCGGAAAAATTCGCGAGACATCAACTGACGCCATGGCTTTTATACATAGAAACGTAAAGTTTGACCTGTTTTGCGATGTGTTCTGGGATATCAACGCTACCGGTAATTCTCAAACAGAGTGGCTCGAGAGTTTGATGGCAATGATGGAGTCATTCTCAAACGGTCATTCGTATCAAAACTATCCCTGTCGTTTACAAAAAGACTGGCGCTGGGCTTACTTTGGCGAGTATTACAATTCGTTGTTGTGGGTAAAGCAAAAGTTTGACCCCGATAACTTTTTTAGTTTTCAGCAATCTATTACACCGCAACCCGATAGCTTGCCTGAGCGGCAATATGCACCATTATTGTTCGATAACCTCGATATCACTTACGAGTCTTATTAAACACTGCGCTCATTAAACTCTGTTCTTTGTTAAGCAGCGTCCTAATTAGTGCCCATCCAGAAACAGGGCGTAGCGAGGATCACTCAGGTGCGTGAGATTTTGCCTACCACATGTGGGCGCTTAGTCATTCATAAGTAACTACATGTGGTCGGCGAAAGAT
>CAKZVB010000144.1 GCA_937922015.1 uncultured Granulosicoccaceae bacterium | reverse complement strand
GCAATATAACGACGCGATCCTGCATCTGCTTAAAGCGACAGAGCAGGATCCACTGTACAGTGCAGCGTGGAAGGCACTGGGGCGTTGTTATTTTGATTTGGAGGATTACCGCAAAGCCGCAGAAGTATACGAGAGAGGTATAAAAGTGGCGGCAGATAAAGGAGACAGGCAGGCCGAAAAGGAAATGACTGTGTTTCTGCGTCGGTCACGAAAAAAGATTGATTTTAAGAGCTGAATAGCACCCGGGCCTTGCAGTGTTTAACCATAAGCCAGGCGCGGGTACACGGCTACCGGTTACTGGCTTTGAGGAAACGCCACCAGATGATCCACCTTTAGCCGCACGCCGATTCTCTCGCCAATTTTGTGATCATGGTGACTGGGTGCCAGGCACATTACATTGGTGCCGCCGGGCATTCGCAGTGTGTAAAGATGATCCGCGCCACGAAAGCTCTTTTTAAGCACGGTGCCGCGATAAGTGCTGTAGTCATCGTGGATTATATCGTCAGGGCGCACCAGCAGATCGACCTGCATGCCACCTGGTAGGTCTCTGGCGAGCTCGCCCTTGACGTTTCCCAGCTCGGTTTGCACGGTATTGTCGTCAATAATATTTCCGCAGATAAAAACACCCTCGCCGACGAAATCTGCAACAAACCTGTCCTGGGGTGTGTGGTAGAGGTTATAGGCAGAGTCCCACTGTGAGAGCCAGCCGTTGTTTAATACACCGATGACATCGGCGATAGCGAAAGCTTCGTTTTGATCGTGGGTCACCAGTATGGCGGTGACGCTGTCTTCTTTTAAAATTTCGCGTACCTCCTGCACTAGCTGTACGCGCAATTCGGTGTCCTGACTACTGAACGGCTCGTCTAACAGTATAAGATCCGGGCCCGGTGCCATTGCTCTCATGAGTGCTACGCGTTGTTGCTGGCCGCCTGATAACTCGTGCGGATACTGGTTTTTTAACGAGCGCATATTGACGATAGTCAGTAACTCATCGATGCGCTGATTCATTTTGCGCTTGTCCAGTTTGCGTATTCCAAAAGCGATGTTGTCTGCCACGCTCAAGTGAGGAAATAGCGCCAGATCCTGAAACATCATGCCAATACGTCTTTTTTCGGCAGCCAGCGAGCGTGTCGCGTCGTCGACAATTTCACCGCGCATCGTGATGCGGCCCTGCCGGATGGGCTGGAATCCCGCAATTGCTCGAAGCAGGGTGGTTTTACCGGAGCCACTGGGGCCTAACAGGCATCCTATCTGGCCTTCGTCCAGCGTAAAGCTGACCTCGTGGACAATTGGCGTCTGTTCAATGTTAATACTGACCTGATCGAGTTCAAACTGATTCAATGATAATTTCCGAATACAACTTGTGTATGTGTTCTTTGCCGATATTGTATCTGCAATTTGTGTTTAATTATCAGCTTTGCATCAGTCTGTCGGGCGCTGATCAACACAATGATTGCGTACCCGGGCTGGAGTTGACCCTGGTTGCGGGTCGATTCGTGTGCAGACCAGCCGGTCTGGTGCGATGAAGAAGACGCCACTTTTGAGTTCCGGCGGACCGGGTGGTATCGCTGATATATAGTTTATGGTTCAATAGCCTGTTTTGAAAAACGCTTGCGAAATGCGGCGTTGGTCGATTTCACAGACAATGTTCGCCAGTCGAGTGTCTGGAGAGCCGCAATTTTCCGGATTCACCTGGCGTTCAAACCCTGACGGCTGCCCATCTGCGCTTCCAGTCCGGCTGACATCCCGGCAGAGTATTCGGATGGCGGCACAATCACTGCTGACCAGGAGTTTATCGGGTTGCAGATAAGCGCGGTAGCAGGCGGACAGAGGCTGATGGAAATCGATCAGGTACAGTGATAAAAGTGCAGGCCACGCTGCCCGCGAACTTTGTGGTTTATGTTAACCGGTTTGGGAACAACAATATGTCAATGTCAGATAGAGATGGTGTCATTTGGTTAGATGGGGAATTAGTACCGTGGCGCGAGGCTAAAGTCCATGTGCTGACACACACGCTGCACTACGGAATGGGAGTCTTTGAAGGGGTGAGGGCCTATAAGACAGATCAGGGGCCTGCCATCTTCAAATTGCAGGAGCACACCAGGCGCTTGTTTAACTCTGCAAAGATTCTGCGAATGGAAATTCCCTGGGATCACAACACGCTGTGTGAGGTACAAAAAACTGTAGTCAGTGAAAACGGACTTGATTCAGCCTATCTGCGGCCGATGTGTTTTTATGGCAGCGAAGGAATGGGACTAAGGGCGGACAATCTATCTGTCCACTGTATGGTTGCAGCGTGGGAGTGGGGCGCCTACCTGGGCAAGGAAAACATGGAGCGTGGCATTCGCATCAAAACATCCTCCTTTACGCGTCATCACGTCAATATCTCGATGTGTAAGGCAAAGGCTAATGGGCAATACCTCAATTCAATGCTGGCTCTGCAGGAAGCGTTGCAGGATGGCTATGACGAGGCGTTGTTACTGGATAACGAAGGCTATGTTGCTGAAGGTTCCGGTGAGAACTTTTTTATTGTCCGTGACGGGCAGATTTTCACCCCTGATTTAACATCGGCACTCGATGGCATCACCCGGCAGACTGTGATGTCACTTGCTGCAGAAATTGATGTTCCGATTATTGAAAAAAGAATCACGCGCGATGAAGTGTATATCTCTGATGAAGCGTTCTTTAGTGGAACTGCTGCTGAAATAACACCGATAAGAGAAGTTGATAACCGATCAATCGGAGAAGGGACGCGCGGACCGATAACCGAAAAAATACAGTCGATGTTTTTTGATGCTGTGCAGGGTAAATCTGCAGCGCACAAGAAATGGCTCACTTTCTTATAACAGGCGGTATGATAGTCAGATGAACGAAACTAAAAATACAGCGGCAAAAGATCAGGTAGTTCGCGTCAGCAAGGCCGATCTGCCTGCCTATTGTCCGACAGAGTCTATGGGACTGTGGAACTCCCACCCGCGTGTTTATATACCGCTTGAGGAAAGCCCGGAAGCTGGCTGTCCCTACTGCGGGACGCGCTTTGAATTGATTGAAGAATAAGGCAGGGAATTCGGTAGCCGGGCTGAATCCCGGCTACCAGTTGTACGATGAGTCTATCTCGGGCTCAGTGAACGATTTACAGAATCAATATGTTTTTCGGCAAGGATGCCCGCCGCGAGGCGCAATTGAAGACTGCGAACCACGTACTGGTGTCTGGCGGCGGCGTAGTCAGCGTTGGCATTGAATGTATCACGCAGTGATACCAGCACCTCTACCGCAGTACGGGTGCCTGCATCAAAGCCCGCCTGAGTGGCTTCCCGGGCTACCTCTGTCGATGACAGTGCCTGTTGCAGTGCGTTGGCCTGGCTTACATCGGCGATAACGCTCAGGTAGGCATCGCGGGTTTCCTGTTCGACAGCACGACGTACCGTCTCGCGATTAAAAGCTGCCTGTTCGGCACGGGCGTTTGCCTGGCGGATAAGTGCGCTGGTTCGACCACCGGTGTAAAGCGGGTAGTTGAGTTGTAATTTGATCTGTCCGGATTCAACATCGCGTCCGGTGGTCGATTCAGTGGTTGAATTGGTATAAGCGCCGTTTAACGCGATAACAGGTTTGCGGCCGGCACGTTCAATGGCGATGTCTTTGCGTGCGAGTTCATGATCCAGATCGGCAATTTTCAAACGAGGACTGTTTTGTTCGGCTATTGCTATCCACTCTTCTACCGAGGTCGGGTTAGGGTTTGTCAGTTCAGCATCGCTTTTAAGAACGTTTAGCTCCGGTACATCGCCACCGATGATAACCCTGAGTGCTTCTCTGGCCAGTGCTACCTGATTCTCTGCCACTACCTCACGAGCCACCGCCAGATCGAGTTGCGCCTGAGCTTCTTTGACATCAGTTACGGCCGTCAGGCCGACTTCAAAACGGCGTTCGGCCTGTTCGGTTTGACGGGAAATAGCTTCGCGAGATGAACTGGCGGCGCGAAAAGCCTCCTGCGCAGTCAGGATATTAAAATACGCCTGAGCGGTACGGAACATCAGATTTTGCTCTGCTTCTTCCAGAGTTGCCTGCGCCTGAGCTACATTGAGCCGTGCTTTTTTGGAAGACTGCCAGGCCGCTGAGTTATAGATATTCTGTGTGATCGATGCGCCGTGTGAATCGCTTTCAAAAGAACCGTTGCCATCGTTTTTGGTGTCATTGAGGGCGGTATCAGCAACCAGTGCTACCTGCGGTCGCAATGCAGAACGTGCCAGTGGCAGAGCCTCAATGGCAGCTTCGTATTGTGCTTGTGTAGCTTGAATCACTGAGTCGCGGGCTTTGGCGGCCTGATATATCTCGGCAAGGTCTGCAGCCATTGAAACCGGTGCAAACAGCAAGGGCGCAACTAGAGTAATTGTGAGGCTAAGCGTCTCGCGCAATTTCATACGGTAGATTCTCTATACAGATGTTGGATCTCACCTTGCCGGGTCTTTGCTGAAAAGAGCGGCAGCGGTAACTTTTTATTATCAGTACTTAGAATGTAGAACGTATTTGGAATTTTTGTGGTTGAGTTATTAAACCACAAAGTAGCGCCTGCCGGTGAGAGAAGGCTTGGCGCGCGGTACGTGGAAGGTAAATTCCGGATTACCAGCGAGATAGCTGCTGATCAGAAAACGAATGTATCGTCCGAGCTGGCCGATGTCGATTTAATCAGTGCCGGGATATGAGTGTCGAAAATACTTTGCTCAAGCCAGTCTGCATCGCCGATGCGTCTGATCACAAAGGTTTCCATGATTGGTGCGGACTCAGTGCCAACAGTAACAATTAGCCGGCCCATATTGGTCAGGCGCTTTTTGAGGCGCTCTGGCACGTGTTCCAGAGAGCCGTTGACGATGATGGCGTCATAGCTGGTTTTGTCCGGCAGGTCACTGATGAGATCACCGGTAATAAACCTGATGTTATCAATACCGCAATTTGTCGCGCTTTCCTGAGCCATCTTGTTGGTTTGATCAGAGGTGTCTATAGACTCAACGTGTTTGCACATTTTGGCAGCACAGGCAGCAATATAGCCACTGCCGCTGCCAATAATCAACACACGATCATCCTTCTCCAGCACTGCCGCCTGCAACAGCCGCGCTTCGATGTTCGGATTCAATGAAAAGCGTTCATTTTTCAAAGGTATGCGAGTATCTGAATAGGCCAGACCGTCGTGCTCTTCTGGCAGAAAGTTTTCTCGCGGCACGGCGGCCAGTGCATTTAACACGCGTTGATCCAGCACGTCCCAGGGACGGATTTGCTGCTCTATCATGTTGGCTCTGGCTTGTTCGAAATTCATTCGAAGTGCTCCGGATCTATGCTTGCAGGGACTGCAGGCTCTTTGGCAAGGTTTAGAATTGAAAAGTAGGTAGTTGCGGGTTGCAGCCGTGACGGCGGCAGGCCGCTGATCCTGTCTAGTATAACTTAGCTACAGATTATAGCGTAGGTTAAACAGCAGACTTAAGGGCCGTTTGATCAATCACTGGCAGAGACAGGCGGCTGTGTCTATTGTCAGTCGCTGATGCTTAGTCGCTTTTAGCGTTGACTGGTCTGCGATTGCGAGAACCGCTGGATCCTTTGTTTGAGCTACGGCCTGAACTGCGGCCAGAGCCGCCGCCAGTGCGGCGGCCTGATCCGCGCTTGCCGCCCTGGCCGGCGGGTTTTGAGCGTTGGATTTTTACCGGAGGTGCCGGATTTGCCAGGATCTCGTCGGTGACCGGGCTTGCCGGGATTTCCTGACCGAGGAGCTCTTCTATTTCCGGCAGGGAAAACACATATTCTTCGCACGCGAACGAAATTGCTTCGCCGGTTGCGCCGGCTCTGGCTGTGCGCCCGATTCGATGCACGTAGTCCTCTGCATTTTGTGGTAAATCGTAGTTGAAAACGTGGGTCACGCCTTCAATATGCAGGCCTCGTGCGGCTACATCAGTGGCGATGAGAGTATTTAAAGAGCCATCTGAAAGTTGAGTGATCAAACGCTGACGTTTGTTTTGACGAACGTCACCTGATAATACTTCGGCACTTATTTTATTGCCCAAAAGGCTCGCATGAACTCTTTCGGCGACTCGTTTTGTGTTAACAAAAACGATGCTTCGTTGTGGCTGCAACTTTTGCATCAAGCCGATCAGCAACGGAATTTTTTCCTCAGAAGACGGGTGGTAGACAGTTTGCACCACCTTTTCTGCAGCGATCTGGTCTGATTTGGTCTTCAGATCGATGGGGTTGTTCATGTGTTCGTAGGCCAGTTCCATGACGCGGTGCGACAAGGTCGCAGAGAACAACAGGTTGAGGCGTTGTTCCGGTGGCGGCATGCGCCTTAACAAAAACCGTATATCACTGATAAATCCCAGGTCAAACATACGGTCTGCTTCGTCCAGAACCACCACTTGTGATTTACTCAATGAAAACACTTTCTGCTTAAAGTAGTCGATGATGCGACCCGGTGTACCAATCAGTATGTCAGCGCCGGCCTGTATACTTTTTCTTTGTTTTTCGTAGTCGGTACCGCCGTAAGCGAGGGATATTCTGAAATCCGACCCCTTGGCAAGTTGAACGGCGTCTTTGTGAATCTGGATGGCCAGCTCTCTGGTGGGTGCCAGAATCAGTGCTCGCAACTCTGTCGGGCTGCGGTCTATTGATGGATTGTTATGCAGGTACTGATACATACCCACAAGAAATGCAGCGGTTTTGCCGGTGCCTGTCTGAGACTGAGCAGCGATATCCTTGCCCTGCAACATCGGCGGCACTGATAGTTGCTGGATTTCGGTACAAAAAGTAAAACCTGCGGTTTGCAGGGCAGCGCTCAGAAACGGGTTTAGATCGAATTCCGAGAAACTGACGGACGTCAGATGATTAGATTTCATAGCCGGAGCATAGCTTATTTAGGGCATGCGCGTTTAAGCGTGAGGCACAAGGTGCCATTGTTGTGTTGAATTTGTGCTTTATCGGGCCCATATTTAGGCGATAATGGTGGTTTAGCGTAAGGAGAAACCAGTGCACGAAAAAATAGTAGAAGTAAACGACGATAACTTTGACGCGGAAGTGCTTCAATCCGAACTACCAGTATTGGTTGATTACTGGGCTGAGTGGTGTGGTCCCTGCAAAATGATTGCACCGATACTTGAAGAAATCGCTGAAGAATACGGCGATAAAGTCAAAATTGCCAAGCTGAATATCGACGATAATCAAAATACCCCGCCCAAATATGGTATCCGTGGAATACCTACCCTGATGCTTTTTAAGAACGGTTCAGTCGAGGGGACAAAGGTAGGTGCTTTGTCCAAAACACAGCTTGCAGCGTTTATCGACGGTAATTCCTAGCTCGCTTCTGCTTGTTTTAGCTGTTATTTGTGGTGTCGGTCTGCAATTGGCACCACAAAATACAAATAGCGACTATAATCTCGTTATTGAGCCGCAGCAGCGACAGCTGCTTGCCGCATTCCCGACTATCAAGCTGCCGATGCTAGACGTACGCAAGTACGCGTGATATGTTTTGTTCATCCTGCTTTTAACTTAACGTCCGTGGTCTACCGCGCCCGCGCACGGCTTTTCAACAAAGTACAAGTTAGTTTTACAAGTATCTAAAAAACCAGCCATTCGAATTCACGGATGCTGTCGCGTAGTCATACGCCTTTCAATATAGCAACGCTTGCACCTCACACTTATGAATTTAACCGATCTCAAAAAGAAATCCGCTACCGAACTCGTTGAGTTAGCTCAGTCCGAGGGACTCGATAGTGTGGCCCGGTCGCGTAAGCAGGACATAATATTCTCACTGCTGAAAGCGCATTCGCGCAAAGGTGAAGATATATTTGGCGGAGGTGTCCTTGAAATTCTGCAGGATGGCTTTGGCTTTTTGCGGTCCGCCGATAGCTCTTACCTGGCGGGCCCCGATGACATCTATGTGTCGCCCAGTCAAATCAGGCGATTCAGTCTGCGTACCGGCGACTCGATATCGGGGAAAATCCGGCCACCCAAAGATGGTGAGCGATATTTTGCGTTGTTGAAAGTCGACGAGATTAATTTCGGACCACCGGAAGAAGCTCGCAACAAGGTACTGTTTGAAAATCTAACACCATTGCATCCAACCGAGCGGTTGTCGCTTGAACTGGGTAACGGCAGTACGGAAGACATTACCGCACGCACCATCGATTTCGTCGCCCCGATTGGTAAGGGGCAGAGAGCGCTTATTGTTTCTCCGCCAAAGGCTGGTAAAACAATGATTCTGCAAAACATTGCGCAGAGTATTGCGCACAATGATCCAGACTGTGTATTGATCGTGTTGCTTATTGACGAGCGCCCTGAAGAAGTTACCGAAATGGAGCGTATGGTTCAGGGTGAAGTTGTTTCAAGTACCTTTGATGAACCCGCAAGCCGTCATGTGCAGGTCGCTGAAATGGTGATCGAGAAAGCCAAACGACTGGTCGAACACAAAAAAGATGTAGTGATTTTGCTTGACTCTATCACTCGACTGGCACGTGCATACAATACCGTGATCCCCTCTTCAGGCAAGGTGTTAACTGGTGGTGTTGATGCGCATGCATTGCATCGTCCAAAGCGTTTTTTTGGTGCTGCCAGAAACATTGAAGAAGGTGGTAGTTTAACTATTGTAGCTACCACACTGGTTGATACCGGTTCGAAAATGGATGAAGTCATCTATGAAGAATTTAAGGGAACCGGCAACATGGAGCTGCATCTTGACCGGCGTATAGCTGAGAAACGTACTTTCCCTGCGATTAGTGTCAACCGCTCCGGTACTCGTCGCGAAGAGTTGATGATTAGCCCGGAAGAGTTACAGAAAATCTGGATACTAAGGAAATTTCTGCATCCAATGGATGAGATTGAGGCGATGGAATTTTTGATGGGTCGGTTACAGCAGACCAAGACTAATGATGAGTTTTTTGATGCGATGAAGCGGTAGTTGTTGGGTGTTTTTTTTGTTGTTGGTTTTTTTGGGTTTGCTGATTAGATAGCTGCTCTAGCGTGCTGCTCTAGCGTGCTGCTCTTACGTTCTGCTCTGGCGTGCCATCCCTGGCGTTTTTTCGAAGCCAGTCCCTGGCTGTACGAGTCACTTTTCAAAAGAGAAGAAAAGTGACCAAAATTCTCCTTATGCTTTATCCGCTGCTGCCTTGCCCTTCGGGTTCTGAGCGGAAT
>CAKZVB010000143.1 GCA_937922015.1 uncultured Granulosicoccaceae bacterium | reverse complement strand
GTCTTAGTAAATGATGGTACGATCATTTGAGGCGCATAGTTGTTCAATTGTCCCGAAAATGATCGATAATTACTATCGCCTTGGGCGCACCGTCAGGGCGCGTTCGCAGTAGCAGAGGTTCTGCCGCGCAGGCTCCTAGCTATCGTACTCAACACCATACTCGTCGCGCATCGTTTGTTTTAGCTCCTGCGGTGCCTGATCACCATAGCCGCTATGGAGAATTTCTCCGTAGTCCGCCAGATCGAAGGTAGTGGTACCCGACATAACTCTATCAAACGACTCGCGTTTCAACGGGTTGAGCTTTAAGAAGAACCAACTGGGAATTTTATCTTCAGGGGTTGATCGGATGTAGTAGACGATATCCCTCTCTTTTTTAATTTTTTCAACAAAACTCACTTTAATCTCCGGAAAGTTGAAAGTCGCATCATTAGAAGCATGTCAGACAGTAAAGCCGTATGTCTCGCGCAGGCGTTCAATTAAAGGTGGGTCCGGTTCCTCACCATAGCAGGAGCCGATAACAAGACCGAAGTCTTCCAGGTCAATTGTCTGTTCCGCTTTTAATGCTTCACGGAATACCGTTTCTATATGTGGTCTGACGAACACCAAATAGTAGGCCCAGCGCCCGGTTGAATCCTTAGCTTTCAACTTGTGAACGCACTGCGGGTTTTGTGCAATGTAGGTGTCTACGAATGATAATTCTGTGGACATCTTACGATGCTCGTGCTCTTTTGCCGGCGGTGGGTCTTCCGCTCAGCTGATACATTGGGTTGGGGCTATACTTGGAACGGTATTTACGATCTCTCAGGTAATCGAGTTGATGCGTCCTTTCTATTGATCCATCCGGTGTAATGACCAGTTGCTGATCACGTGGCAGGGTTAACAGGTCTTGTGGTGTGTAGTCCGGGCTTATAAGTTCGCACATGGCTTTTGCACTGCGCAGATTATTGCATCCAAGGCACTGCAACACACCACAGTTGTCTAGTATTACATCAGCGTCTTCGCCATACAGATTGCTCAATTGATTTTGTGATTGCCAGAACGTCCAGGTGCGTACCCCGTAGCCTCTGAGTAAGGTGAGGCATTCAACCAGTGGCGCTAACCGACCGAGTTGGGCTGCTTCATCAATCATAAGCAGTGTGGATATCTCTGGTCGTTGTGTTCTGCTTTTTATAAGTGACAGCAGACTGCTTGTCCACAAGCGCAATAGTGCTGTGTGCGTATGCAGTCGGGTGACTGGCAATACCAGATATATTGTCATTGGCCTTCCTTCTTTAAAAGCGCTCAGATCGAAGGAGGTTTCCGATAGTGATTTTTCAACTTTCGGGTCTGTGAAAATAGAGAAATGTTGTTGTGCGGTTGCAAGGATTCCCGAGCGACAGCGATCCTCTATAGATATTATTGACGAGATGTTCTCGTAGGCCATGGGGGACATCTCTTCACCTGAGTTGTCCAAAACCGTAGCCAGGTGGTAGACGACGTCTCTGTTTTTTAGTTGTTTTCGCAGGCCGGTAAGCCCTCTGTCCTGTGCAGGCGCTGCGGAGAGCAGGTAGGCTGTTACGCCTGAGATCAATTCATCACCACGTGTATCCCAGAATCTCTCATAGTGTGAGTTGAAATTAGCATCCGGGTGTAACAGTGTGGGGATCAATAGGGAGAATTCTTCATCACTCATGTCGGTCTGGGCATGCACGTCGAACGGATTGAAAGTGGCTGCGGGTTCTGAGGTAATGGAGAAAGGGTCGATGACAACAACTTCATTGCCAAGTTCGCGGCGACGTCTGGCTGTTACTGTGGCTGCCTCACCTTTAGGATCGATAACCAGCATTGATCCCGGGTACTCCAGGCAGGTGGGAATAATAACGCTGCGCCCTTTGCCGAACCCGGTGGGTGCGATGGTGACCAGATGAGATTCGTCATCGGTGAGTAACCAGGGTTTTGTGGGTGCTTTTTTCTGGGGTGTATTGTGGGGCAAAAAGCCGGGAGCGGGCCTTTCAACAGAAGCTTTCTGCCAGCCGAGTTGAATTCCCTTGTATTTCCCTTTGTAATCGGTGCTCATTATTAACTCCGGATTTAAAACAGACCAAGTGTTTGATCAGTAGAGCCGAAGTATTCATGGTGTCTGTAGAAGATTCAGCTTAGTTACAATAATATGTAAATAGGTGACGTCTAAAACATAATTATGTAAATGCAGGAAAATACTTAATGATAGGTGTATAAGAGTAAAAAACGGAGAGAGATATGGGTTTCCGAAAGAGTAATAAAAAGGACGAGCAGACATCAGATAATTTGTTTACGGAAAAGTTTCCTGCGGTGGTTTATCAATTGGCAGTTGCCCGGGGTGTAGTTGACAAGCTATCGCAATCAACCATTGCAGAGAGACTAGGTCTTGATCAGCCCAGGGTTAGTCGATTGCTGCAAGATAATCCGTTCCTGGTGCCAGCTTCTGTAGACTGGAAATTTCCAGCTGGTGTCAACGAGGATTACCTCAAACAGACAACGGATATATTGCTGGAAGGTGCAGAAATTCGTTCGGTTTTACAGAACCTGTCACCGTATGGCAACAAGCTCTGGGTTGAGATAATTCATGGTGAGCGTGTATACACGGAAGGCAGTCGGGGATTTGACAGAAGGGCAACACAAACTATTTCCAGCCTGATAGAACGTTCGACTATGGTTGGTGTTGCATGGGATCTGGGTATCAGGCCGTTTAACACAGAAATTGCGGGTTTTGTTCGCAGGGATTTCAACAAGGGCGACAAGCCCATTCGTTTTATTCCACTCTGCGGCATAACCTCGAGCAGCGAAGAGGCTCTGATTAAGTCCTCAACCGTCATCGCCATGAGGTATCACCGTCTGATAAATCGAAACTTTGACGTCGATGTGCCACAGTTGTTAAACCTCAACTGTATACCGTTGGTACATCCGGTCACGGGGCGTGGGTATCGAGCCACGGACGGTCGACCGGATTCCGCTGACGTAATAAAATATTTGAGTGCGGCTTTCCCCGACTACAAGACTATTTTCGGAGAGATGAACGGGGAGATATCAGCAAAAAAGCCGCTTGTGGATCAGGTGGATATGATCTTTACCGGCAGTGGTAGCAGTGCCGCTGAGGGCGAAAAGTTACTCGATCTGCTGTACCCGGGGAAGAACGTTAATATTCCGGGCTTCACGATTGCAGGTAAACCGTTGAGTAAGAAGCAGCTACTTGACGAAATTGTTGTCGGAGATATCGCTGGCGTCTTATTGCCGAATAGAACGGGTGTTAATGGTTCTGTCAGCGCTCGCAACGAACGAATAACAAACCGACTCAACAACCGGCTGGCGACTTTACGTGCGGAACATTTACGCGGATGTTGTGAGCGCGTTTGTCTCCGTAAGGTAAAAACGCGCCCCGGTGTTGTATTAATTTCTCATGGTGAGCTTAACGCCCCTTCGGTTATAGCTGCAGTAGAGCAGGGACTGGTGTCGACATTGATAATTGATCACAGGTTGTCGAAAGAGATCGTAAGGATAGCGCCATAGGTGAAAGAGACCTGAGTGACGACGGGCGGATTGTTTTCCCACGACTCAAGTGGTCGAAGGGTACCCGTACCCGATTGCCGTCTGAATTAACGGGTGTCACGGTGAAGAAAAGACATTGCACCCAATCTCCATAAGATTTGAAGAAGTGCAATGAAGTTGGGGGCAGGGTAGTTCGGGATTCCAGTGCTGTAATTGGTCAGGGAGATAAAGCAGTTTGGCGGATATCAAGATGTAGTCGAAGGAACTGGATCAATTTGACAGGCAAGAGATACCCCGGCGTCTTCAGCTTGGGTGCGAGCCTCTTTGAGTGCGAATTCCGGGTGATTACCCCAATGGGCAGTACTTTTTCAGGACCATTGAATCGATAATCTCAGCCGCAAGAATTTGACCCGGGAAGTGACAATCAGACATAAACCGGTGCAATCACAACGTTTGAAACTTTAGCTCAGTGAATTTGAGGCTTTTACAAGATTTGGGGATTCAGAGAGCAGTTGAGAAACGCTCAGAACCGATAAAGACGCGCTGGCCATTGATATTGCTGGGGGGATATTGCTGAGGGCAGAAACAAAAAAAGCCGCAACAGTGTGCGGCTTTCAATGTTTATTTGGCTCCCTGAGACGGGCTCGAACCGCCGACCCAGTGATTAACAGTCACTTGCTCTACCAACTGAGCTATCAGGGATTAGACAAGAGCGGAATTTTAGCGGTGCTTTCGCTGGTCGTCAACCTGTTTTAAAAATTATTTGTTTGATTCAGCCGTTGAGCAAATCACCCATCCGCTGCATTGCCTTCTCCAGGTTTTCCATGCTGGTTGCGAAGGACAGGCGCAGATGACCGTTGGTACCAAAGGCTGAGCCCGGGACGGCGGCGACGCTGGCCTTGTCGAGGACGTGGGCGGCGAAGTCGACGTCGTTGGCGATATCCGGGTTGGCGTCGATGGCAGCCTGTACGTTTGGAAATACGTAGAAGGTGCCGTCTGCGGCGATGCAGTCTACGCCTTTCATTGCGTTGAGTGATTTGACGACGAAGTCGTGCCGTTCTTTGAAGGCTTTGAGCATGGGCGCGATGCAGTCGTTACCGCCGGTCAGTGCGGCGATTGATGCCCATTGCGAGACGGTGGTCGGGCTGCTGGTGCTTTGTGATTGGATTTTTCGCATGGCGGCGATTACGTCTGTGGGGCCGCCCGCGTAGCCAATCCGCCAGCCGGTCATGGCGTAGGCTTTTGATACGCCGTTCATCACAACGGTACGATCGTAGAGGTCAGTGCAGGCGTTGAGGAGCGTGCTGAATCCGTGGTCGGCCCAGACTATGTGCTCGTACATGTCGTCTGTGGCGATGAGCGCATCGGGGTAGCGCCGCAGCACTTCGCCCAATGCTTCGAGTTCGGCGGCGGTGTAGGAGATGCCGCTGGGGTTTGAAGGGCTGTTGATGACCACCAGTCTGGTCGCCGGGTTCAGGGCGTCGTCCAGCTGCTGCGGAGTCATTTTGAATTGTTGCTGTTGACTGGTTTCAACAATCACGGGCTTGCCGCCACCCAGCAGCACGATGTCGGGGTAGGAAACCCAGTACGGCGCGGGTATCACTACTTCATCGCCCTCATTTAACAGCGCCTGCGCCAGATTGTAGAAGCTTTGCTTGCCACCGCATGACACCAGTATCTGGTTCTTTTCGTAGTTCAGGTTATTGTCGTTTTTGAATTTTTCGATAATCGCTTCTTTCAGCGGCACAATGCCGTCGACCGCGGTATATTTTGTCTCGCCGTTGTGGATAGCTTCAATGGCGGCCTGCTTGATGTGTTGCGGGGTGTCAAAGTCCGGCTCGCCGGCGGCCAGGCCGATCACGTCACGCCCCTGTGCCCGAAGATCGGCGGCCAGTGCGGTAATCGCCATGGTGGGAGACGGCTTGACTTGTGCCAGCTTGCTTGAGAGTTTGATAGCCAATTGAGTTGCTCTGGTAGTACCCTGTTGTGTCTGTATTCCGGCCGTGCCCCTGAGGAGCATGTCCGGGAATGAATGATCTATTGCGGGAGCGCTATTGCGGCCAGTTGTTGCGATCGATTTCGGTAAAGAGAACATCCCTTGTTTGCAGTCGGGATCTTTATCGATCGAAACATCTGATTCAAAATATCGCATCCTCGCCACGACCTTCATTGCCGGGCAGGCGCTTCGGGCGTAACCGGTCAATTGTCAGCCGATGGTTGTCCAGCTTCAGCAGGGAGGTTGGTTGCGGTTGTAATTAACTAGCCAAATATATCGGTGACGATACCTTATGTCCAAATCTTTCACGTTAGAAAATCAATTTGAACCAGCGGGTGACCAGCCAGCGGCGATAGCGGGGCTGATCGACGGGCTGGAATCCGGTCTGGCCTTCCAGACCCTGCTGGGTGTGACGGGCTCGGGTAAGACCTTCACCATCGCCAATGTGATTGAGAATCAGCAGCGTCCGTCGATCATTCTGGCACCCAATAAAACCCTGGCCGCGCAGCTGTACGGCGAGATGAAGGAGTTTTTCCCGAATAACGCGGTCGAGTATTTTGTCTCTTATTATGACTATTACCAGCCGGAGGCCTATGTGGTTGCCTCGGACACGTTTATTGAGAAAGATTCGTCAGTTAATGAACACATCGAACAGATGCGTCTGTCTGCGACCAAGGCGTTATTTGAGCGACGGGACGTGGTCATTGTGGCCACGGTGTCTGCCATCTATGGTTTGGGTGATCCACAGGCCTACCATAAAATGGTGTTGCACCTTGAGCGCGGCAATATCATTGATCAGCGCGATTTGCTGCGCAAACTGGCCGAGCTTCAATACACGCGCAATGATATGGAGCTCAGTCGCGGTAACTACCGGGTTCGCGGTGAGGTGATCGATGTGCACGCGGCGGATTCTGATCGCGAAGCTGTGCGCATTGAACTGTTTGACGATGAAATTGAAAACCTGAGTTTTTTTGATCCACTGACCGGTGAGGTGCTGCGTAAGGTTCCGCGATTAACCATTTACCCAAAGACGCACTATGTGACCCCGCGTGAAATACTGGTGGCGGCGGTGGATAAAATAAAAGACGAGCTCAAAGGGCGGCTGGAAGAATTTCGAAGCACTGACAAACTGGTCGAGGCGCAGCGATTGGAACAACGCACGCTTTATGATCTGGAAATGATTAACGAGATCGGGTTTTGTTCAGGCATTGAAAATTACTCGCGCTATTTATCCGGCCGTGGCGCGGGTGAGCCGCCCCCGTGTCTGTTTGACTACCTGCCAAACGATGCGCTGCTGTTTATCGATGAAAGTCATGTGACGGTGCCGCAGCTGGGTGGTATGTACAAGGGCGATCGATCACGTAAGGAGAATCTGGTTGGCTACGGGTTTCGTTTGCCGTCAGCGCTGGATAATCGACCGTTGCGGTTTGATGAGTTTGAACAACTGTCTCCGCAGACGGTGTTTGTGTCTGCGACACCGGGTAACTATGAAAATCAGCACACCGGGCAGGTGGTTGAGCAGGTGGTGCGACCGACGGGGCTGGTTGATCCGCAGGTGGAGGTGCGTGATGTTCGCACCCAGGTCGATGATCTGCTTTCAGAAATTAATATTCGTGTGCCTAAAAATGAACGGGTACTGGTGACGACGCTGACCAAGCGCATGGCAGAAGATCTAACGGATTATCTGTCTGACCACAATGTTCGAGTGCGTTATCTGCACAGCGATATCGACACGGTCGAGCGGTCGGAAATTATTCGTGACCTGCGGCTGGGGGAGTTTGATGTACTTGTGGGGATTAACCTGCTGCGCGAAGGACTCGATATGCCCGAGGTTTCGCTGGTGGCGATCCTCGATGCAGACAAGGAGGGTTTTCTGCGCTCGGACCGATCACTGATTCAGACCATGGGGCGGGCGGCGAGAAACCTGAACGGCCGGGCGATTCTCTATGCGGATAAGATAACCGGTTCTATGGAGCGGGCTATCGAGGAGACCAACCGGCGTCGCGAGAAACAGGAAGAGCACAACAAAAAACACGGCATAACGCCGAAGTCGATCAGCAAAAAAGTGCTGGATATCATGGAGGCGGGGTCTGTGGTGCCGGGTCGCAAAACTCGCAAAGGGGCTCAGGTCGAGGCGGAAACCAAAGCTTATGCGGCGTTGTCGCCGTCGGATGCGTCGAAAAAAATCCGCGCCATGGAAAAGCAGATGTACGAGCATGCACGAGAGCTGGAGTTTGAAAAGGCCGGTGCTCTGCGTGACCAGATTGAGCTGCTGCGCTCGGTGACGCTGGGGCCGAATCTGGTCCAGTAGTCTGTTGTTGGCAGTTTCCAGCGGCTGGTTTGACCGTTTTTTGTGCCCGGCAATGCCGGTCTGTGATGATCTGGCGAGATTTTACAAGGTACCGTGCGTTCGCCGATTGCCGGACCATGCTGTCCGCCTTAACCTCTGTTATAATGGGCCGCTAAAGGGTGCATTGTATGGGTATGTCTTCTCGTGTTCGCGTACTTTTCCCGCGTTGCCGGAAGCACCGACTGCAGTCCCGCCAAAACAGCGGAGCCCGCACAGAATTACCCGTATCACCCCGTCATCGTCTATTCTTTAGAATCAAGCAATCACAAGAGGGTCACCTGTGTTAGAAGCCTATCGGAAACATGTCGAAGAACGCGCCGCTCAGGGCGTGGTCCCCAAGCCACTTGATGCCACACAGACTGCAGCCCTTGTCGAATTACTGAAGGCCCCGCCAGCCGGTGAAGAAGAATTCCTGATGGAACTTCTCACCGAGCGGATACCTGCCGGTGTTGATGAAGCCGCGTACGTGAAAGCCGCTTTTTTGACAGCCATCAGTGAGGGTAAAGACACTTCTCCACTCGTCGACAAAAAGCGCGCTGTTGAATTGTTAGGCACTATGCTTGGTGGCTATAACATCCAGTCGATGATAGCCGCCCTTGATGATGAAGAACTGGCCGAAACTGCGGTCGCAGGCTTAAGCAAAACACTGCTGATGTTTGATGCCTTTCACGACGTCAAAGACAAGATGGACGGCGGCAACGTGCACGCTAAGAAAGTGATGGAATCATGGGCAAATGCTGAATGGTTTTTATCCAACGATGAAGTGCCTGAGAAAGAAACAGTCACGGTATTCAAGGTGCCCGGTGAAACCAATACCGATGACCTGTCGCCAGCGGTAGATGCGTGGTCGCGACCGGATATCCCATTACATGCGATGGCGTTTCACAAGTTCCCGCGCGAAGGATTTACCGACAAGCCTCTGGAGACCATTGAGGAGCTCAAAAAGAAGGGCCATCCGGTAGCCTATGTAGGTGACGTGGTTGGTACCGGTTCATCACGGAAGTCTGCCACCAATAGTGTGCTGTGGTTAATGGGTAACGATATCCCGCATATTCCCAATCGCCGCGAAGGCGGGTTTGTACTCGGTGGCAAAATAGCGCCGATCTTCTTCAACACAATGGAAGATGCCGGTGCACTGCCAATTGAAATCGATGTCTCCAGGATGGAGATGGGTGATGTGATCGATATCTACCCGCACGCCGGTAAAGTATGTAAGCACGGTACTGACGAGGTGCTGGGTGAATTTGAGCACAAGACTGAAGTTCTGATGGATGAAGTCCGCGCTGGTGGCCGCATTCCGTTAATAATCGGTCGGGGCCTTACCGATCGTGCCCGTGAAGCAATGGGTCTGGATCCAAGTGAGGTGTTCGTGCGGCCCGGTGCAACAGAAGCATCGAGCAAAGGTTACACGCTGGCGCAGAAGATGGTGGGTAAAGCCTGTGGTGTTGAAGGGGTGCGCGCCGGACAATACTGTGAGCCATTGATGACGACTGTCGGATCGCAGGATACAACCGGTCCGATGACCCGGGATGAATTAAAAGACCTGGCCTGCCTTGGTTTTTCGGCTGATCTGGTCATGCAGTCTTTTTGTCATACTGCGGCCTACCCGAAACCTGTCGATGTAGATACGCACCACAATCTGCCTGACTTTATGATGACCCGCGGCGGTGTGTCGCTGCGCCCGGGTGATGGCATTATTCATAGCTGGTTAAACCGTATGTTACTGCCTGACACCGTAGGTACCGGTGGTGATTCGCATACTCGCTTTCCAATGGGAATTTCATTCCCGGCCGGCTCCGGTCTTGTCGCGTTTGCAGCAGCTACCGGTGTGATGCCACTCGATATGCCAGAGTCTGTGCTGGTTCGGTTCAAAGGTGAAATGCAGCCGGGTATCACTCTGCGCGATCTTGTAAACGCGATACCTTATGCTGCCCTGCAACGTGGATTGCTTACGGTTGAAAAGAAGGGCAAGAAGAATGTCTACTCCGGTCGCGTGGTCGAGATCGAAGGGCTGCCCAAAATGAAGCTGGAACAGGCGTTTGAACTTGCCGACGCGACAGCGGAAAGATCATCTTCAGGCTGTACCGTTAAACTTGATAAAGAACCGTACATTGAATACATCAGTTCTAACGTGACCCTGTTGCGCTGGATGATAGAGCAGGGCTATGGCGAGGCGCGCACGCTTGAACGACGTGCCAGAAAAATGGAAGAGTGGCTGGCTAATCCGGTACTGATGGAAGCAGATGCCGATGCTGAGTACTTTGAAATCATTGAAATTGACCTTAATGAAATCAAAGAACCATTGCTTGCCTGCCCGAACGATCCGGATGATGTTAAGCCGTTGTCAGAAGTTGCCGGCACCGATATCGATGAAGTATTTATCGGTTCCTGTATGACTAACATCGGTCACTATCGCGCCGCTGGAAAATTGATTGAAAAGTCAGGTAACTATCTCAACACTGTGTTGTGGATAGCGCCACCAACGCGAATGGATGAACACCAGCTGAAAGAAGAGGGCTACTACAACATCTTCGGATCCGCTGGTGCCAGGCTGGAAATGCCGGGTTGTTCACTGTGTATGGGTAATCAGGCGCGTGTACGACCAGGGGCTACCGTGGTCTCGACTTCTACGCGTAACTTTCCTAACCGCCTGGGTAAAGATGCCAATGTCTATTTGTCATCCGCAGAATTGGCGGCGGTGGCGGCGGTACTTGGCAGGTTGCCGACAGTCGAAGAGTATATGGGCTATGCTAAAGAGCTCGATACGATGGCAGCAGAGGTTTACCGGTACTTGAATTTTCATGAGATTGAGAATTTTCAAAATGCTGCCGAGCAGACCAAAGTCAAATTTAAGGATATTGCAGT
>CAKZVB010000142.1 GCA_937922015.1 uncultured Granulosicoccaceae bacterium | reverse complement strand
CACGCGCCGAGGAGGATGGGTCGAGTTGTGACGCCAGATTTTCTTCTGGCTTCGAATAGACACACTGCAATTTTGAAAAAGGTGCCTGAAAATTAGTTTGGAACTGTATCCATAGTACTTCGACAAAATTTACTTGTCGCCCTATGAATAATCCAGGCTAGGAGTCTGCGCGGTAGAAGTCTGCGTAGCGAGAACGTGCCATGGCGAGGGCCCTTGTCTTAGTTAATGGTGGTACGATCATTTGAGGCGCATAGTTGTTCAATTGTCCCGAAAATGATCGATAATTACTATCGTCTTGGGCGCACCGTCAGGGCGCGTTCGCAGTAGCAGAGGTTCTGCCGCGCAGGCTCCTAGGCTTCCAGCTCATGCAGGAAGGGCAAGTCAGCACCGCTGCGAGTACAGGTGATCGCCGCCGCCTTTATCGCGAAATTCATACTGGCAGCAAGATCGATTTCGCCGGCTAATTCTGAAGTGCCGTTCAAGTGACCTTCGCGCTGCATCCAGTGAAGTACGCCGGCCTGAAAGGTATCTCCCGCACCAACGGTATCGACAACGGACACCTTGACCCCTTCCGCCCGCGCAGTTTGACCATCAGCCAGATAACCGCTCGCACCGTCAGGCCCTCTGGTGATATACACCACCTGTGCGCCGTGGTTAAAACTATCAGCAACAAATTGCTCTTCCTTGTTTCTACCTAATAATGACTCTATGTCTTCGTCACTGGCCTTAATAATATTCGCACTGGCAGCATAACCCGAATACACTTCACGCCATCTGTCTATATCAGGCTCAATCGTGGGACGCAGATTGGGATCGTAACTAACGATCTTACCTGCAGATTCCCGCGCGGCGAGTTTCATCAGACTGGATGATGTTGGATCAACGGCTGTGCTGTAAGATCCGAAATGCAACAGCTGGATATCGGCTGGCAAAGATGCCGGAAGTTCACTTGCCTCTATACTCACATCAGCTGTGTTATCAGTATAAAAAACATAGGCGGCAGAGCCGTCTTCCTGTGTTTCGACAATCGCCAGCGTGGTGTTGAGATCAGTATCAATCGATAAACCCACGTCAAGATTATTGTCACTGAAATGTGTTCGCATCCGCTGACCAAACAGGTCAGAGGATAACTTGGTGAAGTATCGGGATTTATGCCCCAGTCGCGCCAGCCCGGTGGCCACATTCATCGGTGAACCGCCAACGTGTCCCGCAAGGTAAACACCACTACCATCGTCTCCAGTAGTACTTTGTTTTTCTGCGAACATGTCAAACAAGGCGTCACCACAACATAAATACACTATTCTTCTCTCCAGTTTTATATGTTTAGAAATTTTAAAATGGCGTCATTAACGACGCTACGGTGCTCAACATGGGGGAGATGACCACAGTTATCCAGCCAAATCCAGTCGCCGCCAAATTCGGCTTCATCACTTTTAAGCGGCGGGTTTATATTATCCTGTAAACCCCAGATTACCTGACACCTGATCCGATCTTTTATTATCTGCTTCATTGCCGATTGCACCAGTGGTTTGGAGTTGTTCAATCCGCTGGCAATCTTTTCCACGGCACGCCGCGCCCCCGGTTTATCGAGGTTTGCCAGTAACAGACCAGCCAGCGGACGGGCGATGAGTCGCGGGTTGAATACAAGAGTCTGCAACAACTCGAAGGCTGTTTTTTCGTCCTGCAGCTCCACAAAAGACCCGGTAAAATTTGCACTTACCCCGCTCCCCAGACCCGCCGGTGCTATTAGTGACAATGATAGAACGCATTCTGGTTTTGTTGCTGCGCAACGCAAGGCCACCGCGGCCCCTAAACTGTGTCCAACAATATGGCAGGGAGTATGGCCTGACACGATCAGGCTGTGCAGCACCTGATCAGCCATTGACTTCAGATCGCCTGGTGTTTCAACTGACACTGACACACCATGGCCGGGTAAATCTACAGCGAGTGTTTCAGCGACGTCGAACAGCGCCGGGGCATTACCCGCCCAGCCTTGTTTGTCAGCACCGAAGCCATGGATAAACAAAAGCTTCTGTGCAATGCCGCCAACGGAGTTGCCATTGCCGGGCCCCAACGATGTGACCGCCAATTCTGCTGGCGTCTTACTCATTGTATGACAACCGCGATATCAATCCGGCACCTCTATCACACCCAGAGACTGGCCCTCTTCGGCAATATCGTCTACATCGACTAACTGGGTTTTCAGCACACCGGTTGCCGGAGCTTCCAGTTCAATGGACACCTTTGGCGTGGTAATCAGCAGCACTTGATCACCCTCGCTAACACTATCGCCGACTTTAACCAGCCATTCGTCGATCTGTGCTTCACTGACCTCATTGCCAAGACTCGGCATTACTATTGGCACTTCCATAGTTGTCTCATATGTTGTGGATTAAATGGTGGTGTTTATGCACAGCGTTCAAAGACCTTGCCTGGCCATAGCCAGGTGATCCGAGCTACGCAGACCCTCCATCTGTCTGTCAGTGGCCGGATAAAATTCACGCATCACCACATCGATAATATCTGAACACTGCGGAAAGTAGCTTGATTCCATTTCGGCACCGGGCACAATCCAGTTTGGTGCGCCCAAAACCTGCGGCGCTGCTTTAAGATCAGCAAACGCAAACCTTGTTAAATTGGTTGCAAGTGTTGCAGCAAAACTACCCCGCTCGCAGGCTTCAGAAACAATCACCAGCTGCCCGGTTTTTTTTACTGATTCAATAACCGCATCGTAGTTAAAGGGTACAAGTGTACGAACATCTATCACTTCAGCCTGCAAATTATAGCGCGACTCAAGCTCAGTTGCCGCTTCAATAGCCGGATACAAACAAGGGCCAATCGTTAACACAGTAACATCATCACCCTGGCGCTTGATATCCGGATCACCGACCGGCAAGCGGTAATATGCTTCCGGCACCCCGCCTTCATGGATATTTTCGGTAACATCATATAGCCGCTGACTTTCAAAAAACACCACAGGATCATTGCCGGATAAGGCCTCTGCCATTAAACCTTTGGCATCATAAGCGGTAGCAGGATACACAACTTTCAAACCCGGAATATGGGCTACCAGTGAAGACCAGTCCTGCGAATGCTGCGCACCATACTTACTGCCCACGGAACATCGCAGCACCACAGGAAGGGTAAGTTCTCCCCCTGACATTGCCTGCCATTTTGACAATTGATTAAATATTTCATCGCCTGCTCTGCCAATAAAATCGGCGTACATTAATTCGACAATGGCACGTCCACCTTCCATCGCATAACCCACTGCACTGGATACAATAGTCGCTTCGGAGATAGGGGAATTAAATACACGATGGTGGGGAAACAGATCTGATAGACCACGATAAACACCAAATGCCCCACCCCATTCACGACATTCTTCACCATAGATAATCAGACTTTCATCGCGCAACATATGGTGCAGCACGGATTCAAATAAACCATCACGCAAGGTGATCGCACGCATCGCAGACAGTGGTTTACCATCGTCATCGTGGCCAACACGGGATTTTTTAGCATTTTGACGAATACGGCTGCAGGCTGCTTGATCGATGGTTTCATCAACCGGTGTGGCTGCTATATCAATCGATGTATTGTTGAACATCAGCTTGCCAATCATGGTGGGTGCGGCCGCAATATCTACTACTGGTGCGTGGGATAAATCACTGGCGGCCTCCAGTACCTTTGTAATGGTCTCTGTTACTATGGCCTGCATGTCGTCCGTCTCCGACCCTGACAACACGTCGTTTTCCTGCAGCTCAGCGGCATAACGAGCAATGGCATCATGTGACTGCCAGGCTTTCATTTCATCACGCGAGCGGTAGACATTGGCATCGGAGGTGGAATGACCCGACTGTCGGTAGCACTCAACATCGAGTAACGCGGGACCACTGCCCGACATCAACAACCGCCGTTTTCTTTTGACGGCATCGGCCACAGCCAATGGCCGGGTTCCGTCAACTGTTTCTGCGTGCAAGCCCTGCGGGTTTATGCCAGCTGCTATTCGCGACAATCTGTCCCAGGCCATCGTCTCACCAATGGTCTGACCACCCATTGCGTAAAAATTGTTATTAAAAAAGAACAATACCGGCAAACCCTTTCCCGCAACCTGGCCATCAGCACTGTCCTCTCCGGTCAGACTTGATTTTACCGCTGCAGGTGGTTTCGACCACAATGTTTCTATTTGAGCCATCGATGCAAAATTCATCGCCTCCCACACCTGGCCGCATCCGGTTGAACCATCGCCGGTGATACTGACAGTGATACCGTCGCCGGTGTTGCGTTTGTACAGCGCAGCACCGGCTGCAATGCCTGCAGAGCCACCGACAATGGCATTGTTGGGATAGGCACCGAAGGGAGGGAAAAAAGCATGCATGCTACCCCCCATTCCCTTATTAAAGCCGTTAGCCCTCATCAGTATTTCAGACAAAAACCCGAACAGTAGAAAGTGTTCACCCAGAGCCTTACCTTCACCGCCAAGGCAGGATTCAACACTGCGCAACAACGCACCATCGGCGTGGGATGTCATTACACTTCCCAGCTGGTTATCGTTAAGCGATTCAATCGCCGCCAGCCCCTTGGCCAGAAAATCACCATGACTGCGATGATTGCCGAAAATATGATCATCGGGTGTCAGCGCCAGTGCCGCACCGACCGCCGCTGCCTCCTGCCCCACTGATAAATGTGCAGGCCCTCGATAACTGCAGGCGACACCGTTGTACTCACCTTTGCTGCGAATGGCGTTTAACATGGTTTCAAATTCGCGCAGCACCATCATGTGCCGCAATACATTTTTTAGCTGAACATCACCACGGCCACGCAATTCCTCTGACAGTGGGGTGTTGTAGGCGTATACCGGAATTTCCGGCATGTCCAATTGGCTGCGGTGCTGGAAACGCTGCGGTGAGACTTCAATCGATTTTGGCATTTTGTTCCGGATTTGAACAACCGCTGGATGGCTGCTCATTTTATAATAGTCTTAGGGTTTACACACGAAGAAAGTTCTATAGATTAATTCTTCATTAAACTTGCGTCCCGGAGCTGCGGAAAATTCAGAACTACACAAGGCCAGACGCTGTCCCCAGATTGACATCGAAGGTTGAAACTGATAAGTCTCGAACACCAAATCATCTGCAAGCCCGGGAGTGTCGGCCATGCCGGACAAAATCATCTGTCAATTCACTGCGATTCTATTTGCCGTGACGATCCAATGGTTCAGCACACGTGTGGTAGCTTCTGATGTCACTACCATCACTTTCCAGAGAATACCCACACAATTCATCGCAGCGCTCGGTGACCCTGAAGCGACTTCCGGAACCGGCGCAGAAAGGTGGGGTTTATGGACAAGAGACCCCGGACCACGCGGCGTCTGGCTACGCTTGTTTCCGGTACTGGAGGCAGCCGGCGGTTACGCCCCGGGAAACTGGAAATTCGATGAAAAGGACTGGTGGCTTGATGAAAACGGCCTGATCATGGAAAAACCGGTATTTCCGGTACCCGCAGGCAGATACCTGGTGACCGGAGAACGTGAGGTAACGACAATGCTGACTATCCATCCGAAAGATGAAAACGGCAGTCAACAGTGGGAGCTCGACGAAGCCGAACTATTTGATGTCACCCACATGCCTTGCCGATCAGCTCGTTACACACCTGTGACTGCTGGTTCATGTTCACCGGCAAACGCTGATCAAACTAAATTTAAAGTAGCACCAGGTAGCGTGATGCCAGACATCCCCGGCTGCCAGAAACAAGACTATTCAGTGCTGATTGTTATTGGTATTGCCAAAACTTCATAGCCATGTCTCTTGCACTAAAGCACAACATAAACCGCAGGCTTACAACAGCATGATTACCCATGGCCTGGTGATTTTCGCCAAAGATGTCGAGCGCGTCTCAGCTTATTATCAACAAACGCTTAATTTGTCGGTAAGCGAAACTAAAAATTCACATCAGGTTCTTAACGGACCCGACATCGAAGTAGTCATACATGCTATTCCAGCCGCGCTTGCTGCCAGCATTACTATTGACCAACCGCCTGTCAGCAGAGGCAATGCCGCTATAAAGCCCGCCTTCAGGGTCGATGATCTCGAAGCAGTTCGCGCCGCAACTGTCGCAACAGGTGGTACACTAAAGCCCTTCAAAAAGGCCTGGAATATACGTGGCGCACTGGTACTTGACGGCTGTGACCCGGAGGGCAATATCGTTCAGTTTAAGCAACTGCAGAAATCCTGACACCGCAACGCAGACAACAGGTTGCGTATTCATCTGCTTTTATATCGATAATTGCTGCACGGTGATACCAGCCATCCTCGCCGCATTAGAAACATTATCTCAGCCCAAAGACGGAATCGAAAAAAGTGAAAGCAATACTAGGCACAATGACATTCAGCGATCAGGTAGATCTGGATGTATCAGAAAAAATGATCAGCGCATTTAAAGATGCAGGCCATCAGGAACTCGACAGCGCCTACGTGTACTGTGGCGGAAACACAGAAATTCAGCTGGGTACGTTAAATGAAAAGGGTACGCTGGCCAATTGCAACATTGCCACCAAAGTTAATCCAAAGGAAGGCGGACTGACTAAAAAATCTATTGATCAGCAGTTCACTACATCACTGCAAAGAATGGGACTTGACGCTGTTGACCTGCTCTATCTGCACCAGCCGGATCTGGACACACCGATCACTCATTCTCTTGAAGCTTTGAACGAACACTATAAAGCGGGTCGTTTTAAACGATTCGGTCTCAGCAACTACGCCGCCTGGCAGGTCGCAGAAATAGCCGGTATTTGCGAACAACGCGGCTTTATGATGCCGGTGGTTTATCAGGGTATGTATAACGCTATCACCCGTGACGTCGAACGGGAACTCTTTAAGTGTCTGCAGCATTTTAATATAGCATTCTATGTATACAATCCACTGGCTGGCGGCATGCTGACCGGTAAGCATCAGGACAGTTCAAATACTCCGGCAGAGGGCCGTTTCTCGACCAATGAGGAATACCAGAATCGCTACTGGAAGCAAGACTACTTTGAGGCCGTTGGTGCCTTTTCAAAAATATGTCAAAGTGAAGGCTTGAGTCCGGCCAGTGCAGCGTTGCGCTGGCTGTCGCATCACTCCGCGCTGGACAATAAAAAAGGCGATGCAATAATACTGGGCGCAAGTTCCCTGCATCACTTTGAACAAAACCTGCAGGCCCTGCAGGAGGGGCCATTACCTGCGGCAATCACAGAAACCCTGGACCGGGGCTGGGAAATAGCCAAAGCTGACTGCATTAAGTATTTTCGTCCATAGTTATGCAGCCCTTAATGACAGGCAATGGTTTAGTAATATTGTCGTGTATGAAATAGCTACAGCCAGCCGTTAGTTTGGCTGGCTACACCGACCAGTATGCACATTGCACTCTCATGCTCTACCAGTTTTTAACGTAAAAATATCGGCATATCCTTTATAGTGCAGGTTGTTATTAAACTCCTTACACCAGTTACCCATTCTATGCCACCACCTGCAACCCCCGCTACTCGCGCAAGTTTCATACGCCGCCACCCGGTATGGGTGACTGTTATTGCATTATTGCTGATCAGCCTGATCACTTTGATCGTAATTGCATCACAATCAATGGACCGCCTTGACGCCAGAATACAGGAAGTCTTTGACGGCCCGAAATGGTCAATACCGGCACGCGTCTACTCCAGACCACTCGAAATCTACCAGGGCCTTAACGTTTCCCGACAAGAGCTTATCGAAGAGTTGAACCGGTTGGGATATCGCCAACAGACCATCAACGGCCCGGGTCAGTACAACGCCAGCGCCGGGCGGCTTAGCATTCAAACACGGGGCTTCAGATTTGCCGATGGCCCGGAAGCGAGTACTACAGCAGTATTGCGCTGGAATTCAGATATCGTCAGTGAATTATTAGACTCAAAAGGCAATGACCTGCCACTGGTACGACTCGAGCCACTACTTATCGGACGCATATCACCAGCGCAAAGCGAAGACCGGTTACTAATAAGTCTGGACCAGCTTCCTGCCGGTTTAAAAGAAGCACTGTTAGCGGTAGAAGATCCAAAGTTCTATGACCACCCGGGCATTTCTGTCCGCGGGATTATCCGCGCCATCTGGGTCAATATAAAAGAACGCCGCTATGCGCAGGGCGGCAGTACCCTTACCCAACAATTGGTTAAGAATCTGTTTCTTACTCGAGAGCGAAGCATAAAACGAAAGTTAACCGAGTGGCCAATGGCGGTGATCCTTGACCGTCGCTATGAGAAAGATGAAATTCTGCAGGCATTTACGAATGAGGTGTTCTTTGCCCAGGACCGCAGCAGAGCCATTCACGGATTCGGTCTGGCCAGTTACTATTTTTTTGACAAACCGATTCAGGAACTGCAAATCCACGAGTCAGCGCTGTTGGTTGGTCTGCTTAAAGGACCAAGCTACTACAGTCCGTTAAATCATCCTGATCGTGCACTGAAACGAAGAAATCTGGTGCTGCGAATAATGCGTGACGCACAACTTATTCAGGAAGACTCACTGGCAGAATGGCAGGCAAAACCACTTGGTATATCCCGCAGCGCTAAAGTCACTCAGCAACCTGCCTACCTGGATCTGGTGCGCAAACAACTAACCCGTGATTACTCAACCGAAGATCTCCACAAAAACGGCCTTGGCATCTTTACCAACTTTGACCCGCGTATCCAACACTCACTGGAAGAGTCACTGGACGAAGCACTGCAACAGATTGCCCTTGAAAACGCACTAACACCAGAGCAAATAGCACGGCTGGAAACAGCAGCTGTAATCACCAGCGCCGATACCGGCGAGGTCGTTGCCTTGTTAGGCGGAAAGCAAGCCCGCTACGCAGGCTTCAACCGCGCACTTGATGCAAGCAGGCATGTAGGCTCACTGATAAAACCGTTCGTGTATCTAACCGCTCTTGAACAACCCGACCGATACAACCTGGCGACACTGGTAGACGATTCACCCGTCTTTCTTGAGCAACCCGATGGCACCATCTGGGCGCCGTCAAATTTTAATGGAGACACCCGGGGACCGATACCTCTGATCAATGCACTAACCCGCTCCTACAACCTTGCGGCAGTGAATACCGGGTTGAATATCGGGGTAGAAAATGTCACCAACACCCTGCAACGACTTAATCTGCAAAAGGAGATACCCGAACTACCCTCCCTGTTGCTGGGCGCTGTTGATTTAACTGTAGTTGATGTTGCCACCCTGTATCAGACTCTGGCTGCCGGCGGATTCACCACACCACTGCGGGCTATCCGTGAAATACAAGCGCTGGATGGCGAATTGCTGCAACGCTACCCGCTTAGCGGCAGCCAGACCATTGATCCTGCCAACATGCATATACTCAACTACGCGCTGCAAAACGTCATGCGCCAGGGCACCGGCCGGCGTGCCTATCGTTACAACGACCGTGCTGTAGCGCTGGCCGGCAAATCTGGCACTTCGAATGATCAGCGAGACAGTTGGTTTGCAGGCTATGGCGGTGACTATTCAGGTGTTGTATGGATGGGACACGATGACAACACCCCGACAGAGATCACGGGCAGTCGCGGTGCACTGGAATTTTGGGCCCGCATATTTGCAAAGATAAATACCACCAGCCTGCGTTTTAACGCACCGGCCAATGTGCGCTACGCCCCGGTAAATATGCTGACGGGTAATCGCATAGAGGAGACCTGCAGCAACGCCACTCTGCTGCCCTTCCATCAGAACTATATTCCCGAATTACCACCTGCCGGTTTGTTTGGCTCAGCCTGCAATTGATACTCTCTTGTTGCAGCTCGATACCAAAATAAATTTATAATGGCTAATAATGAATACGACTGGCAAGGCGATCTTTTTATAAACAATTAATATGAAACTAGTCAGATAATTCCAGATGTGAGCTCTCTGCAAGACTTACCAGTGTTGCCAGTGTTTTATTCAATGGCGCGGCAGTATTTGTTTTATACGCATATTTCACAACAGCCCCATTCAATGCATCGACCTCGGTACGACGGCCGGACAGCAAATCCTGGAGCATTGAAGGTTTATGATCTCTATGCTGGCTACACGCAAACTCTATGGTCGCAAACACTGATTCAAGACTAACATTCACTGCGTTACTTGCAGCAACAACAGACACTTCGCTTGCGACAGCCTTAACTAACTCCATCGCCTCTGTGTTAGCGCCGATATTACCGGGCGTGCCGTGAGCTAAAGCGCATAGCGCATTCATACCGGCGTTGAAGGCTACTTTCTCCCATATTTTTTTGTGTATATTGTCATCCAGCTCAACGCGTAGATCGGTTTTACTGAAAGTCTCAAGAATCTGATGGTGTACCGCCAGATCAACGTCCGTCACACTGTTAAAAAAGGTAGGTCCATCACCCGTTTTCCTAACAACACCAGGTGCGATTTTGTCGACAGGCATCATTGTCACACCAACCATGATACGTTCTACCGGCAGAAACTCTGAAACTATATCCGCGTTACCCAGGCCGTTTTGCAGAGACAATACAAAAGTTTTGTCCGTTAACACATGAGAGATCGCCGCCATCGCATCTCTGGACTGAAACGACTTAGTCAACAGAATTACCAGATCAACCGGCGCTTGTATATCAGCTGGCTTATAAGCCGGAACAGTCACCGTACTGCTACCGGCATCTGATTGAAGCGTCAGTCCCTGTGAATTTACAGCTTTCCTGAACGCGTCATTGGTTGTGAGCAACTGGACATCTGCGCCTGCCAGAACAAGCTTGCCTCCAAACCAGGAACCCATCGCACCTGCACCGAGAATTGCAACACGCATTGTTGTAGCCCAGCAGATTAATGAACCTTAAAGACTACCACACCTCGACAATCCGCTTGTCCCTCTGTGCAAAGTTGCTTTATGATTCATTAATAAGTCGTATATAGCAGAGGATATCGCCATGGCCGCCAGTGCAGAGACACAGTCAACACCAGAGAACCGCACCGATAATATCAGTGATATTGAATGGCAAACCCGTGTTGATCTCGCGGCAACCTATCGACTGGTCCACTATTATAACTGGACCTCGCAGGTTTATAACCATATCACTGCACGAATACCGGGAACAGAGGCGTTATTGATCAACCCGTTCGGTCATGGTTATGACGAGATAGGTCCCCGTGAGCTGGTTAAAATCGATATCGATGGCAACAAACTTGACGACAGCCCCTGGCCGGTAAATCAGGCCGGTTACACCATTCATTCTGCTATACATGCAGCACGACCTGACCTGCAGTGCGTGATTCACACACACTCCCAAAACGCCACAGCAATTTGCTGCCTTGAGGAAGGCTTTATTCCACTAACACAAATGGCTTGCATGTTTCACGAAAGAATAGCGACTCACGAATTTCAGGGCATAGCGCTTGATCTCGAAGAAAGACAGAGTCTGGTTAAAGATCTTGGTGACACTAACCACACCATGCTTTTGTATAATCACGGAATTCTGGTTTGCGGTCAAAGCATAGCCCACGCGTTTACACGCCTTTACCATTTTGAGGATTGCGCCGGTGTACAACTAAAAGCAATGGCGGCGATAGCTGGCGGTGCAACGCTTAAGCGTCCGCATCCCGACGCCGTAGTGAAAACCCGTGAACAATTTGAAAGCGGGGCTTCTCAGGGAGGCGCAGACGTACTTCTACCGGAGTGGCCGGCCTACCTGCGATTGCTGGATCGTTTATACCCGGGCTGGCGAGCCTGAGTTCATGTCTTCACTATGAGGGAGACATAACAACATAATTGTGTACAGATATTACGCCCTATCATTGGCGGACAAAAAAAAAACCGAAGCAAGCTTCGGTTTTTTTATACAACAAATTAACGCAATATTGCGTTAGTCAGGCTTAAAGCGCTTGTACTTTATTTGCACAAGGGCCTTTCTGACCTTCACCAACTTCAAATTCGACCGCCTGGCCGTCATTCAAAGTAGCAAAACCACCACCCGCCTGAATTTCGGAGTGATGGACAAATAAATCTTTGCCGCCATCTTCCGGTGTGATAAAGCCAAAACCTTTATCAGCGTTGAACCACTTAACTGTACCTTTACTCATAATGCACTCTATTGATGGTGAAAATTTAAATACCAACTCTACTATCACCATCGCAAAGTTAGTGTTTTCATCACTCGCCTGAACCACAAACAGGTGGCCGGCCAAAATAATGATTTAACACCGCAGATAAACCACGCTGTAAATCATGATGTATGGGCGGTAGCAGGAATATACAACAGTTTTGAAGTTTTATTCCTACATTTAACGAGAAATACCGAGAAAATGTACAAAACAGCTAACGGAGTCCAAATGTTGACGCTTTTTGACTAAGTAATTGATACATATTGCTTGGTTTTTCTGACAAATCCAGGAATACCACTAGCGCTGTTTTTCCGGTAATTTCACAGGCAACCACTAAATACGAACCAAACTAAGGATATTCACATGCCCAAACACGCACAAACCCGCCTTCTGGCTGTCCTATTGACAGGCTTTCTTGCAGCAATTTATTTGACTACAGGCCACGCCAATTCCCTCGATGACACAAAACAACAGAAACAATTTTTGTTCGAAAAGTTAGCAAAAGCACAATCGGAACAGGAAGGCCGATTGGCGGAAGACGCCATTTGGCAGTACTGGTTCAGCCTTGCCCCCGACCATTCCGCTCGAAAATCCCTGGATGCCGGAATGGAGCGGCGCAAGGCGTATGACTTTGAAGCGGCTGAAAAGCACCTGGATAACGTGGTAACTACCGCACCTGACTACGCAGAAGGTTACAATCAGCGCGCATTTGTACGTTTTTTGCGCGAAAATTTCACTGGCGCACTAACGGACCTGGAAAAAACACTGGAGCTGGAACCAGAGCACTTCGGCGCATTAGCAGGGTTGTATCAGGTTTTGCGGATCCAAAACCGTCATCAGGCAGCCATGACCGCGTTGCAATCAGGTGTCTCAATACATCCCTGGCTAAAGGAACGCGGCGCCCTGCCTGAAGAATTGTGGCCGGACAGCTATCGTCGACTGCACGAGCCCGGTCTCGAGTTATAATTTTGAGTACCGAACCGGAAATTCAATGCTTTATTCCTGATCCCTTACCATTTCTGAAATTCATCTCACACCAGCTAATCTATAGTAGGTTAAAATGCGTCCCTGCTTAAACCCACATTTTGCGTAGAAAAATAACTTCATGGCAAACAAAACCAAAATACTGAGTATCTGCAATTCAAAAGGCGGCGTTGGTAAATCTGTCGTCACGCTGCTGGTCGCCACCGCTATTGCAGAGCAAAAAAATAAAAAAGTACTCATTATCGATTGTGATTCTCAGGCTTCTGTTTTAGCCATGTATGAACAAGCAATTGAAGCGAACCCAGACAATACACCACTGATTGAAGTCGAGGCGCTGAGTCCGCGACGGGTGAATACATTTCTGAAAAGATTTGGCGATGACTACGACATAATATTTATCGATATACCGAGAATGACCGATAAAAAAGCAGACAATCCTACCGTCATGCTGCTGTACAACTGTGATGGTATTCTGGTACCGGTAATAGGCTCTGAGGTAGACACCCTTGCCACACAGGAGTTTATGGAAATCATTGAAGAGTGTAAATCCTTCAAAGAGGAGATGAAGGAAGATTTTAAATCCTACGGGTTTATCAACCGACGAAATCTACGAAAGAGCAATG